>CANKUB010000177.1 GCA_947486575.1 Betaproteobacteria bacterium
ATCAACGAAAAATTCACCCCGCGCGTGCTGGAAAACGTCCAGCGCTACGGCCTGCAAGGTCGCTGCGTGGGTGCGCGCATGATGACCATGAATCGTATCCTCAATCTCAAGGATGGTTACAGTGATCCGGTGGTGCGGCAGAAAATCGCCGATGACTTTATGACGGCTGCGCGTCATCTGGTCGATGAGCAAGGCGCCGAGGTCATCATCCCCGCCGGTGGCGTGGCGATGGCCCTGCTGGCGATACTGGATTTGCACGAAGTGCGTCCCGGCGTGCCGATACTCAACGGCATAACAGCGCTGGTGAAAATGGGTGAGATGGCGGTGAAGACGGCGCGGCTCTCCGGTGGATTGTTCACCAGTAAACGGCTGCAATACCAGCCGCCGGGTGTCGAGCAGATCGCCGAAATTCGTAAATATTATGGGGACGTCTATCCGTCGGTGCCGGATGCTTGAGCAGTGCATGGGTGATTGCGATATGGCGAATGGTTTTAATAAGTTTTTGTTTTGTAAGGAATTTTTAAATTCAGCGTTAGCCTGTTTTGCATTGCTGGTGTGTGCGCCAGCACATGCTGCATACCCCGAGCGGCCCGTGCGCGTAATCATTCCGTTTCCACCCGGCGGCGGATCGGACCTCGTGGGCCGCATCATTGCCGGCATCCTGACCGAACGTTTAGGCGTTTCGTTTGTGTCGGATAATCGCGTGGGCGCGGGTGGGGCCATTGGCGCCGAAATTGCCGCCAAGGCCGCGCCGGACGGCTACACGCTGCTGGTGGGCACGCCGGGCTCGATGACTATTAACCCGGCGATGATTGCTAATCTGGCTTACGACCCGCTGCGCGATTTCGAACCGGTTACCCGTGCCACCACCAGTCACATGGTGATGGTGGTGCGCAAGGATTTGCCGGTGAAATCAGTGAAGGACATCATCGCGCTGGCACAGACCATAGCCAAGACCGGCGCAATGAACATTGGCTCATCGGGCATCGGCAGCACTTCGCACCTGGGCGGCGAGCTGTTCAAGATCATGGCGGGCGTGCAAATGACCAACGTGCCGTACAAGGGCACCGGGCCGGCTGTGATTGATCTGATAGGCGGGCGCATCGATGTGCTGATCGAAAACCTGCCGGTGCTATCGCCTTTCATCAAGCGCGGTGACATACGCCTGCTGGCCGTCGGTGGCCCGGCTCGGGCGCGCAGCGTGCCGGATATACCAACGATCGCGGAATCCGGGCTGCCCGGCTATGAGTCAACCACCTGGCTGGGATTGTTAGCACCCGCGAAGGCGCCCAAGCATATTGTTGCGCAACTGCATGCCGCAGTCGCCAGCGCCATGCGCACACCCGCGATGACTGAAAAGCTTGCGGCTATGGGATACGAATCCACGGCGGACGACACACCTGAGCAGCTACGCGCCTATCTCAATGCGAAGTTGAGCGAGATGAAGGGCGTGGTGAAGGCGATTGGGTTGAAGCCGCAGTAGCCGGATGATGCTTGGAATGGATTTTATTTATTCATCGTAGTAGAACTGAACACAATCATTGTCCGTCAAGCCGTTTTGTCTGATCTTGAAGTTCTGGTTACGCTCTTCGATGAATATCGCCAATTCCAGGGTTGCGCCAGTGATTTGTTTGCTGCGCATAAATTTCTTTTGGAGCGCTTTAATCACAATGAATCCGTGCTGTTCATCGCGTACAAAGACGAGGACCCGGTGGGATTCACGCAGTTGTACCCGATGTTTTCTTCGGTGTCACTGTCTCGCGTCTACGTGCTGAACGATCTTCTTGTGCGGGAACGGGCCCGTGGGCAAGGCGTGGCGACAAAGCTGATGGCGTCCGCGTTGTACTATGCGAAGTCGCTAGGGGCTGTTCGAGTGTCCCTGCTAGCAGCCATCACCAATACAGCAGCACAAGGCGGTTATGACGCTACGGGATGGAAACGAGATGAACAGTTTCAGGCGTTTCATGTCACCTTTCAAGGGTAAGTAACGACCCTGTATGCCCCGCATATGGGTTTAAAAACATAGTGATGGCCCTGCAATACGCTACGCTCCTTGCGGGCTACTTTGTTACCTGCTCAATCACCCTGCCGCCTTGGGATGCCGCTGAGCAAAACTACTCTTCGGCTTCCAGCCATAGACTTTGGCGCAGGTCTCACCCATAAGCTTGGCCCTGTCGCTTTCGCTCAGGCGCTGGGTCAGGCGGAAAGGGGCCACGCCGTTGAGGTAGGGGAAGAGCGGATAGGTGCGCGTCCAGTCGGTGCCCCACAGGCAGCGTTCAAAGCCCCAGGCGTCGAATATACGCATCAGGTTGTCCCAGATATCGTCGTGGGGGAAGGGGAGCGCTGACATGGCACAGGCGCCGCTGACCTTGATCACGGCGTTGGGCCGCTTGGCGAGTGCCAGCACCTTGGGCAGGTCCGACCAGGCTTCGGCCGTGGCGGGCACTTTGCGCGGTTGGTAGAAACCCAGGTGGTCGAGCACGAAGCGCGTTTCAGGATGGCGGTCGATTAAAGCCATGGCCGCATCCAGATTGCCGCCGCACTGAAAGTTAACCGGCAGGCCATGCCGCGCGGCTTCTTTGGCGATGATATCGGTGCCGGACAGGCCCGTGTCGAGCCCAAGGTGTTTGCCGAGCATGAGACGCACGGCCACCGCGCCGGCGGTTCGTTTCCATTCGGCGATGGTTTCACCCACCGCTGGATTTTCGGGGTCGCACGGCCTTACGATGGCGAATCGGTCGGGATAGGCGCGCTGCACTTCGATGGCGTAGCTGGGGTCGAAGGCATACATGCCGCGGGGCGACACGGCGATGGCGCCATCCACGCCGACGGCGTCCATGGCCATCACCATTTCATCGGCAGTGACGTGTTTGCGCCCGTCATCATGCGGATTGGCCCACGGGCGTTGCGGCGTATTAGCGAGAAAGGGGTGAACCTGGCAATCGATGGTTAACATGTGAAGCTCCTTTGAGAGACTGACCGGAAGTTTAATCCGCGCGCATGCCGCTTTCTTTCACCACGCGCGCCCAGCGTTTGGCTTCGGCTTGTATGAAGGTTTTGAATTCGGCGGGCGAATTGGCTACGACTTCTGTGGCGTCCTTGGTAAAGCGCTCGACCAGATCAGGTGAGCGTGCTGCCTTGACGGTTAGCGTGTTGATGCTGTTAACCAAGGTCGCTGGCGTGGCAGAGGGCACGAGTGTGCCGACCCAGCTTGCGAATTCGTAACCCGGCACGCCGGATTCAGCGACGGTCGCCACCTGCGGCAACGAGCTCATGCGTTTGGGGCTGGTGATGGCCAGTACGCGCAGACGCCCCGAGGCGGTGTAGGGCATCACAGCGCTCGCGGCGAGTACCGAGAGATCGGCTTCGCCACCGAGCAGTGCGGTGAGCGCCGGGCCGCCGCCCTTGTACGGAATGTGCAGCATCTTCACGCCCGCCAGCACGTTGAAGAGTTCAACGGCCACATGCAGATTGCTGGCGTTACCAGCCGAGGAATAAGTGATTTTGTTGGGCTGCGCCTTGGCGGCGGCGACCAAGTCCTTGATCGAACGCACAGGCACCGACGGATGCACTACCACGAGATAGGGTGAGGTCACCACCAGCGATACGGGCGCGAGGTCTTTTTCGTAGTCGTAAGGCATTTTGCCCAGCACCACCGGGTTTACCACCATCGGCAGCGATTGCAGCACCAGCGTGTAGCCATCGCCGGGGCTGCGCGCGACGTACTCCGTGCCGACGTTGGTCAGCCCGCCGGGGCGGTTATCGACAATGACGTTTTGCCCGCCGAACTCTGTCATCTTTTGCGCTAGTAGCCGGCCTACCACATCGACAATGCCGCCCGGCGGCACCGGCACCACCATGCGTATGGGTTTGACGGGGTAGTTTTGGGCCTGCGCAACTGCCGCGAGCAGCAAGCCCGTGACGAAAGCAATGACTTTCATGCCGAAAACCTCGCTTTTTACACGTTACGATTCGTGAGCCAGCACCGCATTCGCAATTTCCAGTCGCGTCGCCACCCACACCTCAGCGGATTTGGCCGCCAGTTCAACGACTTTCTGAAAATAATACGCGCCGTGCGGGCGTCCAAAAATATGCGCATGCACCGTGCAATCCACTTGTGCGCGACCGGTTTCAGATTCCTTAAGGCGCATCAGTTGCTCCTCGAAGGTGCTGACGATGGCATTCACTGGCGCACCATCTTTCATCGAGCGCATATCGTTTACATCCGTCGATAGCGGAATCGCCACGATATTGCGGCCACCGCCGGTTTCTATCCACGGCAGATCGTCGGCCAAAGTGTCACCGTACCAGGTGTAGCCTGCCTCGGTTAAAAGGCGTGCGGTGTTGGCGCTGGGCGTAGCGCGCGGGCTCAACCAGCCTTTGATGGTTTGGCCTGAAACGCGTTGCAGCAAATCAGTGCAGCGCTGGATGTTGGCGCGCTCTTCGTCTTCCTTCATCATCACCGGCATCACGTCCATCGCGTACGAATGCGAGACGACTTCATGGCCTGCATTGGCCACTGCCTTCACTGCGTCTGGATGGCGTTCGGCGATGATGGCGTTGGTCATCACACTGGCTTTCACGCTATGCCGCGCAAAACCGTCAAGCAAGCGATAGATGCCCCGCCGTGGCCCGTACTCGGCCCAGGAGATTGCGGTGTTATCCAATACGCCCGGTGGCAATGGATTGCCCATCGGGCTGATGCCAGGGGCCTTACCGTCCGACCACGCTTCGAGGCAGACGTTGAAACACACGGCGATGCGCTTGTTACCGGGCCAAAGCCATTGGCGATGTTGCATAAGTATTTGTTTATATTAAGTAATTTACAATTAATTTCAGGCGCGCTGATGTGCTGGCCGACTCAACGCATCCGGCGCTTCAAAGGGTTTGTGCCCTTCCACTTGTGCGGCATAAAGCACGCGGCGGCTGTCGGGGTCAAAGCCGTCGCGCTTGTGTACCGTGGCGCGGTTGTCCCAAACCACCACATCACCTTTGTTCCAGCGATGGGTGTAGACAAAACGCTCTTGCGTTGCGTAATCCCACAGCCGGTTCAAAAACGCTTCGGAGTCTTCCAGTGTCATGCCGTTGACGTAGGCCGCATGGCGGCGGCCCAGAAACAGGTGGTTACAGCCGGTATCGGGATGCGTGGATATAATCGGATGGCTGGGGCCGTCGATATAGCGTATGTCGTCCTTCAACGATGCGCCGGGACGCAGCTTCATGGCGGTATCAATGACATTGCCCTGCTTGATGGTTTTGCCGGACAGTTCTTTTTTGTAATCCGCAGGCAGCGCGTCGTACGCAGCATAGGCATTGAGAAACAGGGTGTTACCACCTTTGTCCTGCGGTGGCACTTCCATGGCGACCAGCATGCGCGCAGCTGTGGGGCGCTCCTTGAATGAAAAATCGGAGTGCCACACAATTTCGCCATCGCCGAGTATGCCGACCGGTTTGCCATTCTCCCGCACGTTGGTGACAACGGTCACTTCCGGCGGAAGATTGAATAACTGGTTGGCGGTGCGTTCTTCGAGGCCGCGCTGATGCAGGCCCTTCGAGCTGATGGGCGTGCCAAAGCGGTTGATCAGATTGACCAGATCTTCCGCTGTCAGCGTCTGATTCTTGAAGACCAGCAGCAAATGATGCAGCCACGTCTCGTGTATGCGCTTGAAGGTGGCGTCATTCAGTTGCCGCAGATCAAGCCCATGCACTTCCGCACCGAGGGCCGCTGGCGCAGGCCGGATTTCGAAATTCAGCATCTGATCGTTGGCGAGTGTGGCGGCGTTCATGATGTTGCCCTCCCGGTCAATGTACAAGGTGGTTAGTCGAAGGCTTTCGATCCCAGCAATGATTCGCGGAAGCGGTTCTTGATATGCGCGCCGTCACGCAATCGTATCGAGAGCGGATAGCGATTGGCGTTGACCTTGACGTCGAGAAACAGCGGGCCCGGCGTGCTGTAGAGCCTGGGTATCCACGATTTCAACTCAGGCAAGGTGGACGTGGTGTCAGCCACCGCAAACCCGGTGGCCCTAGCCACACCAGCGAGATCGACGCCGCGACTAGTGTGTGTGGGCTGCATTCCTGTTTCACTGTACAGTTCGTTGTCGAGCACAACGATAGAAAGATTGCGAATTTTCTCGGCACCGATGGTGGCCAGCGAACCCAGGCCCATCAGCATTTCGCCATCACCGGTGATAACGAGCACGCGACGTTTCGGTTGGGCAATCGCCAGTCCCACGCCGATCATCGCAGCGCCACCCATGCCGCCCCACAGGTAATAGGTGTTCGGGTGATCCATCGTGCCGACATCGTAACTGGATGAACCCAGTCCGGTGACAACCAGTGCATCGCCACGCTCGGCCAGAATGGCCTTGACCGCCACACGACGATCGAGATTGGATTTTTTTGTCTGCGCCATGTTATTTGCTCCAGTCCTTGAACCCGACGATGCGCTGCCCGATCAATACGGCTACGGCGCGGTTGGTTTGAAATGCCATCGTTGCGGCGGCAAACACGGTTTCGCCTACCATTGCGCGATCATCGACACGCTGCACCACCAATCCGGCATTTTCCAATGCTGCGGGTGTGCTTTGTCCCATGGGTAATTGCCACGGATTGAATTCACCCCATTCGCCGCGCATGGTCACCAGCGTGAGCAACGGAAAGCGGCATTCACGGATGGTGCCAAACATGTTGATGCAGTTGCCCACGCCCGATGATTGCATCAGGAGTGCGCCACGATCGCCGCCGAGCCACGAGCCGGCCAGCATGGCTACGCCTTCTTCCTCGGTGGTGAGTGATACCGCGCGCATGTTCTTGTCGGCATGGCAACGCTTGAGTAACTGCGTGTGTCCGGCGTCGGGCACGTAGGCAATTTGCCGGATGCCAATCTGCTTGAAGACTTTGTAGATATCCAGCGGCCAGGTTGGTGCTGGTGGTGTTGCTGGCTTATTTGCTGCTTTCAAATGAAACCTCCGTGAGTTATGAACTAATCAATCTTTATGTTTGCTGCCTTGATCACGCCCGCCCAGCGTGCAAAATCGTCCTTGATGATTTTAGAGAATTCATCAGGGGTGTTGCCAACAATATTTGTGCCGGACGGTTCGAAACGATTGCGCACTTCCGGCAGGAACAGTATGCGCCGTGTTTCCTGATACAGTTTATCGACAATGGCTGATGACGTTTTTGCGGGTGCGAGCATGCCATACCATAAATCCGATTCAAAGCCTGCCAGACCGGGTGACTCCGCCACGGCCGGCACGTTGGGTAGGGAGGGCGAACGCTTTTTGCTGCTGACACCAATGACGCGAACCTTGCCACTTTCAATCAGTGGCGTGGCCGCCAGGATGCTGACGAACATGAACTTTACTTCGCCACTTAGCAGCGCCACCAGTGCCGGCGATGCGCCTTTGTACGGAATGTGCGTCATGTCGAGTTTGGCCATGGTGCGCAGGCTTTCACCCGCCAGATGCGCCCCCCCACCGTTGCCTGACGAGCCATAATTGAATTCGCCCGGTTTGGCTTTGATCAGCGTCACCAGTTCGGCGACTGATTTCGCGGGCACCGAAGGATGTAGCAGCAACGTAAAAGGCAGGACGGCCGCTTGCGTGACTGGTGCGAAATCGCGCTGGGGATCAAAGCTGATCTTGCCTAAATGCGGATTGATGACGATGGTGGCGTTGGTATTGAACAGCAGGGTGTAGCCATCGGCTGGCGCCTTGGCCACGATGTCGGTCCCGATATTGCCACCGCCTCCAGCGCGGTTGTCTACTACGACAGGCTGGCCCCAGGTTTCGGTGTAGCGTACGGCGATGGTGCGCGCCATGATGTCCGTACCGCCGCCGGGCGCGAACGGAACGATCATGCGGATGGGGCGCGAGGGGTAATTCGTCTGTGCTTGCGCAGGATTCAGCATGCAAGCGCAGGTGAAAGCCGCGTAAAGCAGCGCCGCCGGGAATACGGAAGGCGCAGGATCAAGTTTCATGGCAGCAAAGCGGATAGGGAATTGTGAATACGGGGTAGGGGGTAACAGCGTCAAGAATTGATTCGATAGCGGCGGGTGAGCGCAAGTGTGACGGCGAACTATACCGCAGATTCCGCAGCGATTGCGGCGACAAAACTGGCAGGGCGCGCCTTGTGCTGGTAAATTGCGGCCATCATGAAAAACAGGCTTTGCATTGTCATGGCATTACTGCTGGCGGCCGCCAACGCCACTGCGCTGGCGCAGTCTGTCTGGCCATCGCGCTCGTTGCGCATTATCTCCGGCTTTGCGCCGGGTGGGGCAACCGATATTGCCGCGCGCGCGGCTGCGCAAAAACTCACAGAGTCATTGGGGCAGACCGTGGTGGTTGAAAACCGCCCCGGTGCGTCGGGCAATCTTGCTGCAGAGATGGTGGCGCGCGGCGCGGCGGATGGTTACGCCATTTATCTTGCGAATGCGACGATGGCTACGCCTTCGCTCTTTGCCAAAGTGCCGTTCGATATCAATAAGGATTTCGCGTTCATATCGATGATTGGCATGGGGCCGTCGGCGCTGGTGCTGCATCCTTCCGTGCCGGCACGCAATGTGAAAGAGCTGCTGGCGCTGGGGAGAAAGCATCCGCACAAACTCAACTATGCGTCGGGCGGTACCGGCAATATCACGCATCTGGCGATGGAATTGTTTGTTTCGATGACGGC
>CANKUB010000178.1 GCA_947486575.1 Betaproteobacteria bacterium
CATTCCCTTGACTGAAATGTATCGAATCATGAAACCGCGTAACATAAATTCAAAATCTTCAACACGGAAAAAATGTGGGTAATGATTAGGACTTAATGGGTAGGGTAGACTGCGCTCGTCGTTCTGAATTGTCGCGATTTCAATTCCACACCATGCCAAACGATTGAGATCGCATTGTTTGTGCAACATTCGGGTTATGATGTTATTTCCTCTACGCTTATTGTTTGTTCGCATGAGAACAATCCCCAGCCTCACGTCGACTCTTTCGACATATCGTAAACATATGTCGAATTTAGAGATATTTTTCGACACGTTATCGGGAACATGTCGAACGCTTCGACACTTCAGCATTATCAAAAAAGGTTACAAAGCGAACAACAATTCCTCAACCCAATGACGATCACGAAAGCAACGGACATAACACTCAAAAAAATCGGCCGCTCCGCAGCAACACTAGCCTTATTATTTGCCCGTGCAGATCCTGGCAATAGCGGAAACTTACTTCCTTTCCCTCCGGTCACCGCCAAAATACTCCGGCTTCTGAGTAATTGGTGTTGCGCCTGTTTGAAGATCACATAATTCCCCGACACGCTTCCATCGCCAGCCTGATGACAAAGTGAATTCGTTAAGTAACGGGGGGCCAAAATTCGCCTCTTTTGCCTTCTTCCCGATGGATTTGAAGTATGCTTTTCTGGCGTTCGCAACGTCTCGCTCGATGGTTTCCGGAAGCGATTCGCTTTCTACTTCAAAAAGACCTCTCAGGGCTGGCTGACGCTGTAGGAGTTGTCCTTGGCTTCGACCACGGCAACCGGAACACCCGGTTCCCAAGACAACACGTAGTCCGCGAACTTCCGCTTCTTCTTGTTACGCGAAGAAAGATTCCCGCGCACGATGACCGGGCCTGGCGCAAGCCTGACTTCGCGGCGAATCTGCCTCACGGGTTCCCAGCCAGCATTCCTGATTGCAGGCGTGATGAACAGATCGCAGATGTCGATTTCGCTGAGCTTTTTCTTGTCGTCGCTGTTCATTGACGGCGCATCCGACTGATCGCCCGGTTAAACAATGGATGTTTCGATTGTAGCGGGATTCCTTGGTAGGGCTGGCGTCATCAACTTATAACGGCACTGGCGGCTCTTCTGGGATCAATCCTAAAATAAGCCGCAGCGCTAATTTACGTTCGGGGCTTATCGTAAATTAACGCCGCTTTCACGCTACAGCGCCTGCCGCAATAAAATTTTAAGTATTTGTTTTTATTGGTCTTTTTAAAACGACCTCGGCATACCCAGCACATGCGCCCCGATATACGAAAGAATAAGGTTCGTCGAAATCGGCGCCACCTGGAACAACCGCGTCTCGCGGAATTTGCGCTCAACATCGTATTCTGCTGCAAAACCATAGCCGCCGTGCGTCTGTATGCAGGTGTTGGCCGCCGCCCACGACGCATCCGCACATAACAGCAACGCCATGTTGGCCTCGGCGCCGCACGGTTTGTGCTGATCAAATAACTCCGCTGCGCGGAAACGCATGAGATTGGCTGCCTCAATATTGGCGTACGCCTTGGCAATCGGGAACTGTATGCCCTGATTTGCGCCGATGGGACGGTCGAACACCACGCGCTCATTCGCGTATTTGATGGCGCGATCCATAAACCAGTAACCGTCACCGATACACTCTGCTGCGATCAGTATGCGCTCCGCGTTCAATCCATCGAGGATATGTTTAAAGCCCTTACCCTCCTCGCCCAACAAGTTCTCCGCGGGGATTTCGAGGTTGTCGAAAAACAGCTGATTGGTATCCTGATTCACCATGTTGCGAATCGGGTTGATGGTGAGGCCTTTGCTCTTCAATGCTTCGCGCACGTCCACGATAAAAATCGACATGCCTTCAGACTTGCTCTTCACCTTATCGATCGGGGTGGTACGTGCCAGCAGAATCATCAAATCCGTATGATTCATGCGTGAGATGTAAACCTTTTGCCCGTTGACGACGTAACGGTCACCCTTTTTCACCGCCATGGTTTTGAGCTTGGTGGTATCGGTGCCGGTGGTGGGTTCGGTCACCCCCATCGATTGCAGCCTGAGTTCGCCACTGGCAATTTTCGGCAGGTATTTTTGTTTTTGCGCTTCGGAGCCATGGCGCAACAAGGTGCCCATGTTATACATCTGCCCGTGGCAAAACCCGGCATTGCCACCGCTGCGATTGATTTCTTCCATGATCACAGTCGCCGACGCCAGCGGCAAGCCTGACCCGCCGTATTGTTCCGGTATCAATGCGGACAGCCACCCTGCCTTGGTCAGCGCATTGACGAATTCGTCGGGATACGCGTGGGCAGCGTCAATTTTCTGGAAATACGCATTGCCAAATTCTGCGCACAGCGCGCGCACGCCGTCGCGAATGTCTGCGTGGGATTCGTAATCGGAAAGTCCTTTGAGCATGATGTAAACCAAGTTGAGTGGGAATGCGCAAATTATAACAAGTGCGACGCTGGCGGCGGGTTGCTGTGCGGCGTAAAGTGCGCGCTGGAGGCACTCATGTCGTTCAATCCCCGACGGGCTGTTGCCATTGCGCTTGTTGCAGCAACTGGCAACGTTTACGCCCAATCCAGCTACCCCAGCCGCCCGGTACGGCTGGTGGTGCCCTTTGCAGCAGGCGGCACCAATGACATCCTTGGCCGCATTGTAGCGGAGAAATTTTCCGAAAAATTGGGACAGGCCTTTGTCGCTGACAATCGCGCCGGCGCGAACACGGTCGTTGGCTCGGAAATTGTCGCGCGCGCAACACCCGATGGGCACACACTTTTAATTGTTTCTGCCAGCATCGCGGTGAATCCCAGTCTCGTGCGCAAATTGCCGTATGACACCGAACGTGATTTCGCGCCCGTGGGCCTGGTGGCGGGCGGGCCTTACCTGATGGTGGTGCATCCCAGCGTGCCGGCCAAATCGGTCAGCGAATTCATCACCTGGGCCAAGGCGCAGCAAGGCAAGATCAATTTCGCCTCGACTGGCACCGGCGGCCCGCCGCATCTCGCTGCAGAATTGCTCAAAGTGACTGCAGGCATCCCCATGGAGCACATACCCTACAAAGGCGGCGGCGCCGTATTGCCAGATTTGATCGCGGGTCGCGTGTCGATGTTCTTCGGTTCCATCGCCACGCTGAAACCGCACGTGGACAACGGCCGCCTGCGCGCTGTCGGCATGAGCACCAGCCAACGGGCAACAGCGATGCCGGACGTACCGACGTTCAAGGAATCGGGGCTCGCGGACTATGAGGTCAACGGCTGGTATGGCGTGCTCACCACCGGCAAAACACCGCGCGCTGTGATCGAACGGCTCAGTACAACATTGCGCCAGATACTGCACGAACCGGACACGCGCGCCCAGTTGCTCAAGAATGGACTCGAACCGACGCCGGGCACGTCGGATGAGTTCAGCAGACTCTTGCGTACCGAAATCGTAAAATGGGCGCAAGTGGTAAAGGCGGCAGGCATCAAACCAGAATAGCGCCATTCTTGGCTTCTTGGCTATTCAACGCACGAATAGATCAATAATTCTTATTTAATATCAAATAGTTACGATCACCTCTCTGATGACCCTTTGTCGTTGCCGGTAAGCCGTGGCATGCTGAACACACGTGATCTCACGCCGCATCTCGGCGTGGAAGTCGCGGATCTGGATTTAACCCGCGGCCTCAGCCCATCAAACGTCAGCGCACTGCTGCGCACGCTGGATAAGCGTGGCGTGGTCGTCTTACGCCGCCAGACTCTCACGCTGGATCAGTTCATGGCTATCAGCCGCAGCCTTGGCCCGCTTTACCTGCAGCCGCAACAGCACAGTGCCCGGCCCGAACACCCGGGGCTGACCCTGCTCACCAACATTGTCGAAAATGGGCAACCCATCGGCAATGCCGACAGCGGACGGCAGTGGCAAAGCGACGGCGCACACCTCAAAACGCCCGTTCGCGCCACGATTTTCTATGCCGTTGAAATCCCCCAAAAAGACGGCACGCCCCTTGGTGACACCCTGTTCGCCAGCACCAACGCGG
Organism: Betaproteobacteria bacterium; assembly: GCA_947486575.1. GTDB lineage: Bacteria > Pseudomonadota > Gammaproteobacteria > Burkholderiales > SG8-41 > UBA5216. Next base: position 4,042 of record CANKUB010000178.1, read on the forward strand.
CTTTTGACGCGCTTGAACCCAACCTGCAAACGCAGTTGCGCGGCATGCGCGCCGCACACAATGCAGGCACCGGCCGCAAGGGAAGCTCGACACCCTTTTATATGGATGCCGGACTCACACAGATTTTTAAACGTGGCATGGAACATCCGCTGGTACGCGCCCACCCTGCCACCGGCGGCAAATGCCTCTACGTCAATCAGCGATACACCTCGCGCATCAGCGGCATGAACGACCGTGACAGCACCGAGCTGCTTGCAGAGCTGTACCGGCACATGGAGCGTCCCGAATTCATCTACCGCCACCCGTGGCAGACTGGTGATCTGGTCTTGTGTGACAATTGCAGCACGCAGCACCGCACTCAACGCGACTATGAACTGCCGCTACGTCGATTGCTGTATCGCACGATGCTAAAAGGTTCAGCCGGCCGATGAACAACCTGTAAACACGCTATGACTCTAAAAGATAGCTGCAAAATCAACATTAATCTCGGCAACGGCAAAACCGGCGTTTGCTACTCGCTGCACGCACTCGAAAAACTGGGCCTCGGCAAAATCTCCCGCCTGCCGGTATCCATGCGCATCGTGCTCGAATCATTGCTGCGTAACAGCGGAGGTACCCTCGTCACCGAGGAGAATGTGCGAGAACTCGCCGCTTGGCAACCCAATGCACCACGCACCTCAGAAATCCCGTTCATCGTCGGGCGTGTGGTGCTGAATTGCATGGCGGGCATGCCCTTGTTGGGTGATCTGACCGCCATACGTGGCGAAGTAAAAAAGCGCGGACTGCCGATGTCGCTGGCCGAGCCGAAAGTGCCGGTGGACATGGTGCTGGATCACACACTGACCGTGGATTTTCACGGCACGCCGGAAGCCGCAGAAAAGAACATGACGCTCGATATGCAGCGTAATGCTGAGCGCTTTCGCTTCGTGAAATGGGCGATGCAGGCCTACAAAGGCATACGGCTGATCCCCCCCGGCGGCGGCATCTTGCATCAGGTCAATCTCGAATATCTCGCCCCCGGCGTGCTGGAACGCGATGGCGCTTACTTTCCGGATTCCCTGGTCGGCACAGACTCACACACCGGCATGATTGCGGGACTCGGGTGCGTGGGCTGGGGTGTTGGCGGCATTGAAGCCGAAGCAGCCACGCTGGCGCAGCCCGTGTACATGCTCACGCCTGATGTCGTTGGGGTGCATGTCACCGGCGCCTTGAAACCCGGCGTGACCGCGACCGACATGGTGCTGCATGTCACCGAGATGCTGCGCCACCACAAGGTGGTCGGCAAGTTTGTGGAGTTTTTTGGCGAAGGCGTTGCCAACCTGACCGTGCCGGATCGTGCCACTGTCTCGAACATGTCGCCCGAATACGGCGCAACCATCGGCTACTTTCCAGTGGATGAACAAACCCTGCGCTACCTGCGCGCTACGGGCCGCCCGGAAGCACAGGTGGCCGCCACCGAAGCCTATTACCGGCTGCAAGGCATTTTCGGCCCCGCCGAACCCAGCGAAGTGGATTTCTCGCAGGTGCTGACACTCGATCTCTCAAGCATCGTGCCCAACGTCGCGGGCCCGAAGCGCCCCATGGATCGGGTGCCACTCACGGCGCTGAAGTCGCGCTTTGACGCGCTGCTCACGGCGCCCATCGCCGAAGGCGGTTATGCCAAAACAACTGTTCGCAAGCAGCAGGGTCCGCGCGACGGCGATGTGGTCATCGCCGCAATTGCGTCGTGCACCAACACCTCAAACCCCGGCGTGATGCTGGCCGCCGGCCTGCTCGCCAAAAATGCTGTGGCACGCGGGCTCAAAACACAGCCTTGGGTGAAAACGTCCCTCACCCCCGGCTCGGTCGCCGTAGGAAAATATCTCGATGCAGCGGGTTTGCAACCGTATCTCGATCAATTGGGCTTCAACATCGCCGGCTACAGTTGCGCTACCTGCTTCGGCGCAAGCGGCCCGATAGATGCAACGCTGGAAAAGCAGATCATCGACAACGATGCCGTAACCTGTGCCGTGGTGTCGGGCAACCGCAATTTCGAAGCGCGCATTCATCAATCGGTACGCGCCGCATTTCTGGCCAGCCCGCCGCTGGTGGTGGCGTTTGCGCTGGCCGGGCGCGTAGATATCGACATGGATCACGAGCCCATCGGCACGGGCAGCGATGGCAAGCCGGTGTTCCTCAAGGACATCTGGCCCTCGAACAACGACATCGCTGCACACATGGCCACCGCCATGAACCCGGACAACTATCGTGCGGTGTACCGCATGAGCGCAGACGAAATGAACCCGCTGTGGAAAAACATCGCGCAGGGCACCGGCGAACTGTTCGCGTGGCGCGGCGATTCAACCTACATCAAGGAACCACCGTGGCTGGCAGAACCGGCGCTGACGCAATCCGGCCTGCAGGACTATCGAGGCGCACGAGCACTTGCGTTACTTGGCAACAGCATCACCACCGACCACATCAGCCCCATTGGCAGCATCAAGGCTTCGCTGCCAGCCGGTATTTATCTTAAAAAACAAGGTGTTACGGAAACAGACTTCAACAACTACGGCTCACGCCGCATGAACCACGAAATCATGGTGCGCGGTACCTTCGCCAATATCCGCCTGCGCAACATCATGACGCCCGGCGTCGAAGGTGGCGTCACCGTGCACCAGCCCAGTGGCGAGCAAGTGAGCATTTACGACGCCGCGATGCGCTACGCCACCGAGAAAACGCCGCTGATCGTGATCGCCGGTGAGGAATACGGCACCGGCAGTGCCCGTGACTGGGCCGCCAAAGGCTCGCGCCTGCTGGGCGTGCGTGTCATCATTGCCAACAGCTTTGAACGCATCCACCGCAGTAATCTCGTCGGCATGGGTGTGGTGCCCTGCCAGTTACCGGCGGGTGTTACGGTTGCTACGCTGGGTTTGAACGGCACCGAGCAGTTTGATGTGCTGGGACTTGGCGCTGCTGCAAAACCGCGTCAGCCGGTTACACTGGCCATACGCCATGCGGATGGCCGCACGCAAAGCGTGCCTCTCACGCTGCGGCTGGATACGCAGGCCGAGATTGAGTATGTGAAGCGTGGCGGGATATTGCCGTTTGTACTGGAGGGGATGGCGGCGTAGCAATTTACGCTGGATTGCGCCAGATTATGGGTCGCCATTCCATTCTGTTCCACAAAAGCAAAAGGACTACTGTTCAAGCATTGCCACGATTTTCTGTTTCGTTTCGGCAAGCGTATCCGGAAGCCGCGTCAGACCATCACGCAATTTTTTGCGCCAGCCTGGGCCGCGCCGATTGATGCTCTCCACGGCCAATTCGATATCCCCGGGTCGGTCTGCCATCAACACCTCGATCATCTCGCCCGCTTGTTGGCGATCCTTGATGGCCTTGGTCTGCATGGAAATAGAGCGATCAACGCTGACAATCAACTTGTGCAGTGCAAATCTCGCTGGCTCCGGCACGTTCACCATCGTCGCACCGCCGTTGATGACGGGCACGGCTACGGGTGACTCCAGCAGATAATCGAGGAACTCCAGCGGTTGCGCCGAAGCCTTGAGGCGCGGTATACGCACAGGCGCACCATCGCGCTTGCCGCGCGCGGGCGTCAGCAAGTCAACCCGTAGTGTTTTGCCCCGCACCTTGAATGAGGTTTCCGGATTGCGCGGATCCAAGCCCGGCACCGGCAGAAAACCCATGTTGAGACTTTCAAGTGTGGCAGGCAGATCGGCCTCAACCGGCCCTATGGCCACCTCCAGCACCGGACTGGCGAGGATATCGCTATCCTCCGTGCGCAAACCGGATTGCCAATGCACACCCAGCACATTGCTCAGCGCAATGAAACCTTGTGTGCCCACCAGCACGCCACCGAGGCGAAACACCCCGGCACTGCCTAATCCGGAAATCACCTTGGCTGAAACCGTGTCGGTCATAGTGGAACCGCCCTGCCGCAGCATGGCACACAGCCGCGCAATGCCAGATTCCACCTCATCAACCGCAGCGCGATCTTTTTGATACGCTTCGATCACCGCGCGCGTCGCGGGCGTGTCGGGGCCAATCGAATATTCGCGCTGGCCAGCGGATGTTGCGCTGGTTTTAAAATACCAGTAGTGCGCGCCTGAAATGTGCTTGGTAGCGAAGCCACCTTTCAAACTCGCAAACGAGCGCGCGGCTTCGTACGCCGCCAGGCGCTCTGAGAGTTCGGCGTAAAGCGTCTGGGTTTCAGGGGGTTGCCTGCGCATGGCCCCAATTATACCTACAATAAAAATAAAATAGGTATAAAATTACATATTATTTTGTTTTTATTAACTTTTTAATTTAGCAATCACTATTCTTATTTCCAGAAACAAGAATTTAACCCATCTTTAACATGATTTCGTCATAAGTGGTCTTTTTGGGCGATTATTAAACTGTAAGTCATTGATTCTAAACAACTCACGTTTTTGAGTCGTTTTGTTGTGCCATA
>CANKUB010000179.1 GCA_947486575.1 Betaproteobacteria bacterium
ATCTTGGGCGCAACAAAGATTCGCCCCCAGGACACCAACTCATGTGGAAGGGTTATCAGGTTCTGCAAATGCTGTGCGAAGGTTTCTCCCTCATACAAGGTTTAGATTCGAGTTAGTAATATTTATGGGTAAAGGGCAGGGCTAGCCGCAGCGGCGGGCGCGCCCATAGAGCCGACGCGATTCGGCGTGTTCCGGATGTAAATGGAGGTACGGCCTCCGCGTATAATCGCGCATAGAATTAACAAGGATTCCCATGAGCAAGGAAGTCATCACCCGTATTGATGCCGACGGCAACGCGACCGTCATGTTGAACCGGCCCGAAGTCCATAACGCCTTCGATCCGGCGATGACGCGCCTGCTCACCGCCGCGCTGGAAAAACTTGATGCAGACCCCAAGGTGCGCGCGGTAGTGCTGCTCGGGGCAGGCAAGAGTTTTTGCGCGGGCGCGGATATCGGGCACATGAAAGCCAGCGCCAAATTCTCGCGCGAACAAAATTACAAGGCTGCACAGGAATCCGCGCGCATGTTCCACACGGTTTACAGCCTGTCGAAACCCACCATCGCCTGCATCCATGGCGCGGTGCGTGGCGGCGGCATGGGACTGGTGGCTGCATGCGATATTGCGATTGCGGCACGCACGGCGACATTTCGCCTGTCGGAAGTGAAAATCGGCGTGATTCCGTCGATGATCAGCCCTTACGTGATCGCCGCCATTGGCGAGCGGCAGGCGCGGCGCTATTTCATTACCGGCGAAGAATTCGATGCCGCCGAAGCGTGGCGCATGGGTTTGATACACGAAATGGCCGAAGAAGAATCGTTGCACGGCACCGTCGGGGCCATGCTGGCGCAGTTGTATTCCAGCGGGCCAAAAGCCATGGCCGGGGCCAAGCAATTGATTGCGCTCTCGGCGCATGCCAACATCGGCAAAGCCATACTCGACGAAACATCGCGGCGTATCGCTGACATACGTGCCACCACCGAAGGCCAAGAGGGCCTCACCGCCTTTCTTGAGAAGCGCAAACCCAATTGGGTGGAGCCATCCGTCAAGCCACGCAAGATTGAAAAAAACACAAAGAAAAAATCCAGGTAATCTCAGTTTCAAGGCCCAGTTTTCAAGGAATTCCCATGTCACTCCCCAAAAAAGTAAAACTCGTCGATGTCGGCCCGCGCGACGGGTTGCAAAACGAGGCTCAGCCCGTATCAACCGCTGCCAAGATCGAACTGATCCACCGCTTGCAGGATGCCGGCCTGCAATATGTGCAGGCCACCGCATTTGTCTCACCCAAGTGGGTGCCGCAAATGGCCGACAACATGCAGGTGATGGCGGGCATCCAACGCAAGCCGGGCGTGTCGTATCCGGTCTTGGTACCGAATCGCAAGGGCCTTGATGCTGCGATTGCCGCCGGTTGCAAGGAGATTGTCGTGTTTGGCGCGGCGACCGAAGCCTTCTCGAAAAAAAATACCAACTGCACCATTGCAGAAGGTGTCGCGCGTTTTTCCGAGGTGTGCGCCGAGGCGCTGGCGCAGGGCATCAAGGTACGCGGCGACATGTCGGTGTGTCTGGGCTGCCCGTACGAGGGCGAGGTCAGTCCCGAGGCAGTGGCGCGTCTGGCCCGCGAGTTCGATCAAATCGGCTGTCAGGAAATCACCATTTGCGACACCATCGGCACCGGCACCGCCGGGCAGACGCGCGCCGCCATCGAGGCGGTGGCAAAATACATTGCCATCGACCGGCTGGCGATACACATGCACGACACCTACGGGCAAGCCATCGCCAACATTTACGCCGCGCTGGAATGTGGCATTACGATTTTTGACAGCTCGGTAGCAGGCCTTGGCGGCTGCCCGTACGCCAAAGGCGCCACCGGCAACGTGGCGACTGAAGATGTGCTGTATCTGCTGGATGGGCTGGGCATTGAAACTGGCGTAGACATGAAAAAACTGATTGCTGCCGGAGAGTTTATCTGCGGCGTGCTGGGTCGGCCCACATCGTCGCGCGCGGGCAAAGCCATCGCCACCAAAATGGCGGCTTGATTGCGCCGTGGATGACAGCTACGATGATTTTGAATCGCCTTGCGTGCGCACCTGTGTGATCATTCAACACAGCGGCTTTTGCCTGGGCTGCGCGCGCACGTTGCACGAAATTTCATACTGGACACGCTACACCGTTGAAGAACGGCGACACATTTTGCAGCAGTTGCCAGCACGCCTGACTGAAGCATCAAGGAACTGAGACCATGCCTTTATCCACGCCGCAACCCCGCAAAGCCATCCACAAACGCGCTATTGAATGCGTGGGCTATGAACGCGACGATGGCCTGTGGGATATCGAAGCGCATCTGGTCGATAGCAAAACATTTGCGCACAAGCGGCGCGATAACGAGTCCGTGCGTCAGCCCGGGCAGCCGGTGCATAATATGTGGATACGGCTGACGATTGATCTCGATATGCTGATTCACGCAGCCGAAGCCAGGACTGACGACGGCCCGCATCCGACCTGCGGCGATATCACGGTGAATTTCAAACAACTTGCGGGCGTGACCATCGGCCCCGGCTGGCGGCGTGAAATCCGTCTGCGGCTGGGTGGGGTACACGGCTGCACGCATCTGGTCGAGTTGCTGGGGCCGTTGGGCACCACCGCGTTTCAGGCCACCGGTCGCGCACGGGAGGCGCACAACGCCGGTCGCCCTGCTACCCGCAAGCCTTACCAACTGAATTCCTGCCACATCTACAACGAGGACGGCCCGGAAGTACTCAGGCGCTGGCCACAGTACTACACTGGGCCACTCGCCGAAACCAGCGGAAAATAATTCTAACCAATTGATTTTATTGATTTCTATAATGTAGCCAGCGGGCGACAGGCGCCAGCACGCCAAATACGCCGATGCTGGCATAGGCCAGGCCCCACGCCAGCGTGCTGCGATTGCCACCCGCGATATCCAGCACCACACCGAACACCAGCGGCCCCACCAGTGCCGCGCTAAAGCCGATGAACGAGTACACCGCCATCATCGCACCGCGCTGGTCTGGATGCGCAGTGCCAATGGCGCCCGCCGTAAGCGCTGCCGAATCGCCCAGCATCAGACCGTAATGCAGGCACATGATGGCAAACACTGCGGCGGCAGGCAGCCCGGCAGTAAACCCCAGTCCGCAGGCAACCAAACCCGATGCGGTCATGAAAACAAAAATAATGCGCTCACGCCCGAAACGCAGCGACAGTTCATTGCCCGTAACGCTCATCAGCGGGCCGCACAGATTGACCATCGCAGCCAGCGTCGCTGCGCTGAATGCCGCCACGGCGGTACCTGCGGGCTGGAGCGTCGCCGAAAACGTGAGAAACGCCACCATCCACGCACGTTGGGTAAACAGCTCGTAGCTGTGCAGGGCATAGCCCAGAATATAGTAGCGCGTGGTGCGATTGGCGAGCACCGGACGAAAATCCAGCAAGGCATGGCCAACCTCTTGCGTGCGCGTGCGGCCAGGCGGCATCAGCAAATTCACCAGCATCGCCGCAATCAGGGGTCCGACCGCGCCGAACACAAACGCGGCGCGCCAGCCATACTGCGCGGCAAGCCAGCCCGACGCAACGATCGACAAACTGGAGCCCACGCCGAAACACGCCGCGTAAAATGCCGTAGCGCGCGCCTGCTTACTGCCTTCAAGCTGATCGGTCAGCGTTTTGAGACCCGGCATGTAAGTGCCGCCAAGCCCCGCGCCAATCACGAACTGAAACGCCAGCGCTGTCCAAAACCCCTGCGCATAGAGGGCAAAACCAGCTGCGCCCAGTGCCGACAGACAACACGCGCCGAGATAAATGCGCCGCGAATCAATCCGATCGGTGAGTGCAGACAGCACTGGCACCGCGGTCATATACCCCGCGAATGCAATGCCACCGATCAGCCCCGCTTCGGTATTGGAAAGCCCCCATGCTTTTTGAAACGACGGCAGCAGCGTAACAAAGGCCGCAAACGCCGCCATGCTGAACGACTCAGCCACGCACATGATGAAAGTCATGGCAACGGCAGAGCGAGGCTTGCTCACACTAAACGGCTCCTGCTTTTTTCAGCAATGCCGCAAGCGCCTCCGCCATGCGCCGGTAGCCTTTGGCATTGGGATGTATCGCGTCCGACTTTTGATCGCGCTGATACAGCACGTCGGTGACGATTTTGCCTTCATAGGGAATGGCGAATTCTTTGGCAATGTCCTCGTAAAACGGCGGCGCGCTGGTCACCAGTGCGGGCTTGGGCACACCCATCAGCACCACGCTGATGCCCTGCGACTTGATGGTTTTGATGATCGTGCGCAAGTTGGTTTTGGTTTGTGACTCATCCACCTTGCGCAGCATATCGTTGCCGCCCAGACACACGATCATCAGCTTGGGTTTGTGTTCGTCGATTACTTCCTGCAAACGCGCAATACCGCCTGCCGTAACTTCGCCGGGCACGCCCGCACGCACGACTTGGCGCGCGATCAACTGGCCGAGCACGATGGGGTAACTTTCCGCCTCAGTCGCACCGGTGCCAAAGGTGAGGCTGTCGCCAAAGGCAACGATGATATCGGCAGGGGCGAGCTTGCCCAACTTGGGAACGTTGCCGCCACAGCCCGACAGCAGTAAGAAACACAATGCAAAAAATATGTGAGTATTTGTTTTTATTATATTTTTCATGAGAACTCGTGCTGTTGTGGTTTTCGTGAAACGCGCCCACGTTTGAAATCGCTGGCTATTTCACGTGCGGCGTTGTGCCCCGGCGCGCCAGTCACGCCACCTCCCGGATGCGTTCCCGCGCCACACAGGTACAGTCCCGTCACCGGCCCGCGATACGCACCATATCCCAGCATGGGGCGCGCGCTCCACAACTGATCGAGTGTCAATGCACCATGAAAAATATCGCCACCGGTAAGGCCGAAACGATGCTCCAGATCCAGCGGCGACAGAATCATGCGGCCCAGCACACTGGCTTTGAAGTTGCGTGCGTACTGCGTTACTGTTTCAATCACCAAATCCGCCGCTGGCTCGCGTATCACATTCCAATCCAGGCCTTGCGGCAATATCGGATTGAAGTGCTGACAAAACAAACTCGCCACATGCTGGCCCGGCGGCGCAAGGCTATCGTCCACCGTTGAAGGTATCAATATTTCAATCACCGGCTTACGCGAGCAACCCAGCGTGCGCGCATCAAAATACGCCTGCTCCATGTAATGCAGCGACGGCGCGATAATGATGCCGGACTTGTGGTGACTTTGAACATGCTTACCGGGCAAACACGTGAAGTCTGGCAACTCCGACAAAGCAACGTTCATGCGAAAGGTACCCGACGCGCACTTGTAGTTGCGCATGCGCCGCAGGAAATCTTCGTCGAGCACATGATGCGGCACCAGCTTGGTGTAAAGCAGTTTCGGATTCACGCCAGACACCACGCAGCGTGCATCAATCACTCGGCCATCGGCAAGCTGCACGCCCTGCACGCCACGAATATCCGCGCACACTTGTGCGACTTCGCAGCCCGTAGTAATTTCAACACCGCGCCGCTCAGCCTCTTTGCGCATGGCCTGCGTGATAGCGCCCATGCCGCCGATGGCATGGCCCCACGCACCCCGATGACCGTTCACTTCGCCAATCACATGATGCAACAGTACGTAAGCGGAGCCGGGCGTATACGGGCTGGCAAAGTGGCCCACGATGGCATCAAAACCAAATGCCGCCTTGATCGGATCAGACTCGAACCACGCATCAAGCACGTCGCCCGCGCTTTTGGTAAAAAAATCAAGCACGTCGCGCCGTGCGGCCATGTCGAGTTTGCGCAAGCGCCTGCCGACTTTAAGCGCAGAAAGAAAATCGCCCATGCCGCCACCCACATTCGGCGGCGTTTCCAGCAGCATGTCGCGCACGACATCCGCGGCTTGCTCAAGCATTTTGTAATAGCCGGGCAGGCGCTCGGCATCGCGTCTGGAAAACCGCGCCACCTCCGCTTGCGTCTCACCGACAGAGCGGGCTATCTGCAAATACTGATTGCCGGGTAACGGCAAAAAATTCGACAGCGGCCGCTCGATAATCCGCAAGCCATGCTCTGCGAGTTTCAGATCGGCAATGACTTTCGGATGCAGCAGGCTGACAGTGTAGCTGGCGACCGAATTGCGAAAGCCAGGATGAAATTCCTCTGTTACCGCAGCACCGCCGACCTCGGTATGGCGCTCGATGATGCGCACTTTCAATCCGGCCGCAGCAAGATAGCAGGCACAAACGAGGCCGTTATGGCCGCCACCAATGATTACAGCATCGTATCGGGATTCAATGGGCACAGTAGGGGAATAAGAAAATCAGCGCGTTACAAAGGCCGACATTATGGCGGCTTGCTGACTCAACGACCAGCGACCAGCAAAAAACCGGCGCAACATTTCTGTTGCGTCGGTTTATCGGACGCTTATTGCGTAACGCGAACCCGGCTTAGTCGGTGATCAGCTTGCCATTGTTCAGCAGACTTTGTATCACGCCCGCACTGTCCGTAGCGCTGCTGCCACCTAACTGCTGCATCGTTATGTTCTGCAGCACGACGATTTGATCTGCCGCGCCCGTACCCGATGATTTCACTGACAGCGTTACATCGCTGCCGGTTTGCGAGAACGACAGGTAAGTACTCAGATTGCCCGAGTTCCCAGCGGTGTGCAATTCACCCTGCAGCAAGTCACGCAGATCCAGTACGTCTTTGTTGGCTACTGTCGTGGCCACATTGAAGTCCTGAATAGTATCCACTGCCGGCGCAGCGCCTGTGCCTTTATCGGCGTTGTTCCATTTGAAGGTATCTGCACCACTGCCGCCACTCAGGATGTCGTTGCCTGCACCGCCAATAAGAATATCGTTGCCTTCCTGGCCGTAAACCTTGTCGTTGCCGACACCGGCATCAATGGTGTCATTGCCACCAGCACGCTTCGCGCCGCCCCCACCCGTTGATTCCGCAGCCAGTTCGTCTGCGTGCGTGCGGATGTAGTTAAGCGTATCTGCGCGCGTCCAACTCGCTGCGGGCGTGGTTTCGAGCTTGTTAAAGACATCCCAACCCGAGCCCGCTGGCAAGCCCAGGCCTTTTGCGGCCCCCAGCATATCGGTGTTGACGGCGTCACCAAATATTATGTCACTGCCCGCCCCGCCGGTGATAACGTCGTTGCCCACTGCCGACAGCGAAGCGCTCGGACTGACGCTGGTCAATTCATTCTTGAACTCAGCCGCATTGGTGGTGTTGGTTGCTGATCCACCCGCACCCTCAAGCTGCGTCAACCGCGCAAGCGCTGCGCTGTCCAGCCCCATGCCGATGGCCTGAATCTGCCCGAACTTGGTCTCCATTTGCGACACTTCATTCACGGTATCACCGCTGCCGGTTGCACCCAGCACCTGATTCATGGCCTGATTCCAGCCATTGGTATCATTGGAAAAGCTGGCGACGTTACTCAGCTTTTTGCTGTCCCCTGTCAATGCGCGGTTAGGTTGCCCGTCCGAGACAAATATCGCCTGATTCACGACATTCGGCCCGACGAGTTCGTTGTTAACCGCATCGGCCGCGCCATTGCCTACCCACGTCAGCGCTTCTTGCAGACCGGCTTCGTAGTTGGTAAATCCGCCTGCCGTGAGGCCATCGACAAAACAGTGTGCGGCTGTGACTTGCGCCGTTTGAATCACGCCATTCACGACCAGATCAAATGTCTGGGCGCCGGCCGAGCCACTAAGCACGGTATCGCTGAAGTGATTGATATGCACCCGCACGTCGGTAGCGCCACTGCTCTTGAGGCTTTCGATCATGTCGTTTACGCCATCTTTCAACCCTTGCAGGCGAGTGGTATATGTGCTGCCGAACGTGGTGCTCATGCTACCGGAGGTATCCAGTATCAGGATCACGTTCGTCTGCTTGCCGACAAGACTGCTGCCGCCGACATCGCCAATCAATACATCGCTCGAACCGCTACCGGTAATTTGTCCGGCGGTATTCGCGACAGGATCCACTTTGTGCGCCGTAGCTTGTCCGGTCTGATCACTCACGTTTTGCCCGACAACCAGAATCGGTGCTTCAACATTAATGTGCAGATTAGCGCTTGCGGTGTCGCCGTCGGTATCAGTCAGTGTAAATCCGAAATTTTCAGCATTAGGCCCGGTAAGGCTGGCCGACGGCGTATAGACATAGGCACCATCGTCCATGTCGACCACCAGGGCGCTGCCGTTGCTGGTGGTTACGGTCCATTGGTTGGTGTTCGTGTCGAATGTGCCATGAGTGCCGGTTGAACCTGCTGTCGAATCCGTTTTCTGGTCATACATGTAAGTTTTGCCATCGACACTGAGTACTTGCACCCAGCCGACCGTATCTGCACCGAACCCTGCATCCGGGTTGGGATCAGTGATCAGGTTGCCTGCCACCGGCTGCACCTGCACCATG
>CANKUB010000180.1 GCA_947486575.1 Betaproteobacteria bacterium
ACTACCGGCTGGAGCGAAAGTTGCCGGGTGGACATCTCGGTCCACTGAGAAACTGCGCCTTTCCACGGCGCACTGCAAAATTCAGGTTAATATCGTTGTCAAGTATTCAATCTGTCCACTCTCACACTTCGATCAAATCAAGGGGTCCAGGCTCAAGTTAAACTCTAACTACCATTTGTGTCGGACGCGATACCTCAGCGCGAGTTGTGCCTATACCTTCAAGGACGGAACCACACAGCGAATACCCGAAGTCTGAGCGAGACGCTTGTCGTTTGTGATCAGAATAGCTTGAGCAGCACTTGCCGTCGCGGCCACGATCGCGTCCGGTAATTTCAATTGCTTTTCCCGGCGCATGGTGATTGTCAGCGTCTTGATTTCCGGCGTCAGGTCGATAACGGGAATCCGCCCGATAAACTCGGATACTTTGCGTTCATCGCTGGCAGACGCAAAAGCATAGGATCGCAGTTCGAGTTCCGTGATTACGGAGATTAGCCACTCACCATCGGGAAGCGGCTCGGCCAAGCGCCCGGCAAGAAAATAGATCGCGGTATTCGTATCGAGGCAATACCTCATCGCCATTCTTCACGCATCCGTGTCTGGAACGCCATGGGGTCTTCCGTCAGGGAGATGGCACCTTCATATTGCTCCAGAGCAGCACTTTCGACTGTCTTCTGCTCGATGCCCAAGCGTTGCGCGATATCGACCCAGTCAGCGTAATCGATCTGCACAGCGATGGTATTCAGCGCTTCGTCGAGCAGGACTTTCTTGTGGATCGTACGCATGGTTGTTCTCCGTTTTTCTGAATACATTTTAGCGATTCCGGCACGGCATTAATACCTGTCGTCCGCATAAACATCAAAATCTCGAATCAAAAATTCCAAGCTCGAAATAATTCATCAAGCAACGGCTGCAAATTGTAGAATTTAAAATAATACAATTAAAACAAATAGTTACGTTATTACTCTATTTCTTCCTCAGTCGCCAAGCCGCCGCAAAGAACACCTTCAGCCCACCACTGTGCCGCGCTCAATCATTCCTGCCGTATGCCCACTTCCTTGATGAGCTTGGCCCAGCGCGCAACTTCGGATGCAACCATGGCATTGAATCGATCCACGCTGATCGGCGTCGGATCCATGCCCAGACCCGATAGCCGCTCATGCACTTCGGGCAGTTGCAGAATGCGATTGATTTCCTGATTGAGCTTTTCCACGATGGAGCGCTGCGCTCTTGCCGCGGTATGCACGCCGTACCATGACACCACGTCGTAGCCCGCCACGCCGGATTCGATCAGGGTGGGCGTGTCGGGTGCCGTCGGCGCGCGCTTGGGGCTGGTTACTGCCAGCGCACGCACGCGACCACTCCTCATGTGCGGGATGGCGGAAATAAGGGGACTGAACGTCAACGCAACCTGCCCGCCGATGAGGTCGTTCAGTGCTGGGCCCGTGCCCTTGTACGGAACGTGGATGAGATCAATCTTGACGGCAGATTTAAACAACTCGCCCATCATATGCTGCGAGCTGCCGCTACCCGGCGTGGCATAAGTGATCTGGCCGGGCTTTGCCCTGGCAAGCGCCACCAATTCCTGAACGGACCGCACCGCAAGATTGGGCCCTGCGACCAACGCGTTGGGTTGGGTCGAAAATAAACTCACGCCCTGCAGATCGCGCATCACATCGTAAGGCAACGCGCGGTAGTAGCTCATGCTGATCGCCATGCTCATCGAGGTCACGACGAGCGTGTAGCCATCGGGCGGGGCCTTGGCGGCAAGGTCAATGCCGATATTGCCAGCGGCCCCCGGCCGGTTGTCAATGATAACGGATTGCCCCCAGCTTTCGCTCATGCGGGGGGCCGCTATTCGCGCCAGCAGGTCATTCGAACCGCCCGGCGGATTAGGCACAATGAAACGTATCGGGCGCTGTGGGAAATTTTGCGCCTGTGCGGTGGCCTCGCTCGCGAGCGTGACAACCATCAGTGCCATCGGTAATAAATGCACGGCTCGAATCATGGTTACGAACTCAGTGAGAAGCGCGCAGCAACGTATCGGCGGTCTTCTCCGCAATCATGATCGTTGCTGCATTGGTGTTGCCCGAGGTGATGGTGGGCATCACTGAGGCGTCGATCACGCGCAGCCCGGACATGTCATGCACGCGCAGTTCGTGATCGACCACCGCTTCGGCATCGTTGCCCATCTTGCAGGTACCTACCGGGTGGTAGACGGTGAATCCCTTGGCGCGCACGTAATCAACCAGTTGCGTGTCACTGGCGCAATCAATGCCGGGATCGCGTTCGGCTGAAATCCAGCGCGCGAGCGCGGGCGATTGGCCGAGCTTGCGTATGAGCTTCAAGCCGTCGAGCATGGTGGCGACATCGGCCTCGCGCTCCAGCAGATTGGGGCGAATCGACGGTGCTGCCGCAGCATCGTTCGAGCGGATTTCCAGCGCGCCGCGTGATTCAGGCCGCAGTTTGCACACCGACATCGAGAAACCCGAAAACGGATGCAGGCTGGGGTCAGTACGATCAGCGCTGTACGGAAAAAAATGGAATTGCACATCGGGCCGGTCAAGCTCAGGCCGGGTGCGCGCGAAGCCGCCTGCCAGCCCCGCATACCAACTCAGCGGCCCTTTGCGCGTCAGCGCGAAGCGCATGCCCATCATCATTTTGCGCAACATACTCTGCATGATATCGTTCACCGTGATCGGCTCGTTGCATGTCCACACCACGCGCGTCTGTAAATGATCGTGCAGGTTGCGGCCCACGCCGGGCGCATCTTTTACCACCGCGATGCCGTGACGTTGCAACAATGCGCCCGGCCCTATGCCCGATAGTTGCAGCAGTTGCGGCGACTGTATCGCGCCCGCACACACCAGCACTTCGCGCGCTGCCAAAGCCTGCCGTTCCTCACTATTCACTCGATAGGCAATGCCGGTCGCGCGCGTGCCTTCGGTCAACACGCGCAAAGCCAGTGCATGCGTCACCACTTCAAGATTGGCGCGCTTCATCGCCGGGCGCAGGTAACCCACGGCAGCGCTGCACCGCAGACCGTTGCGCGCGGTGCCCTGAAAGTAGCCCACGCCCTCTTGCGTGGCACCGTTGAAATCATTGTTGCGCGGGATGCCCGCGTCGACGCCTGCGGCGATAAAGGCTTCAGCCAGCGGATGCGCATCCTTGACATCAGACACGGCCAGCGGCCCGCCGGTGCCATGCCAGGCATCCGCGCCTCGCTCCTGGTCCTCTGATTTTTTGAAGTACGGCAACACATCCTCGTAACCCCAGCCGGGGTTGCCGAGGTTTTTCCAGTGATCAAAATCTTCGCGCTGGCCACGAATGTAAATCAGCCCGTTGATCGAACTCGATCCGCCCAGCACGCGCCCGCGCGGCACTTTGATGTTGCGCCCCTGCATGCCCGGCTCGGCATCGGTCTCGAACATCCAGTTGACCTCTTTATCGAACATGGTTCTGCCGAAGCCAAGCGGAATATGAATCCACGGATTGCTGTCTCGACCACCGGCTTCCAGCAGCAGCACGCGATGCTTGCCCGATGCAGTCAGGCGGTTCGCCAGCACGCAGCCTGCGGAACCAGCACCGACGATGATGTAGTCGTATTGGGTAGGTGTCACAGGATGCCTTACGCGCCAGAACGAAGCGTTGAGAATACCAGCGCAGGCACCAGCATGGGCGCTGCGAGTGCCAAAACTGAAAGGATGGGAGCGCGCTATAATTCTTTGACGCTTCGCGCGTAACTATCTGTTTTTATTGCGTTATTTTTGAGAGCACCCTGATGCCGCCACGCCTTGTCAGAACCGCTTGCCAATCACTTGCGCTGATCGCGGCGCTTTGTCTTGCCGTATCACCCGCGCAGGCGCGCATCACTAAAATTGTCATCGACGAAAAAATTTCTCCTGCGTTTTGCAAAGGCGCTGCGTGCGCGAGTTACGGCGCTGCGGGCGAGTACGAACAAATATCGGGCCGCGCGTTTGGCGAGGTTGATCCTGCAAACCCGCTGAACAAAATCATTCAGAACATTGATCTCGCCAAAGATGCCGACGGCAAGGTGCGTTACGCCACCACGTTTGTGATTACCAAGCCCATCGACATGAGCAAAGCCAGCGGCATGCTGTGGCACGACGTGCCGAATCGCGCCCGCCCGCTCACCATCAACAATCTTGAACGCGGCTTTGGCGATGTGGGTTTGGCCAGCGCGTGGCAGGGTGACAACGCGGGCATGAGTGCGGAGATAGGCACCACGGTGCGCGCGAATATGACGGTGAACGCCAATCACTGGCTGCAAGTGCCGGTGGCAAAGAACGCCAACGGCTCAACCATCACCGGTGAAGTGCTCGGCCGCATCGTCAATCGCGGCGGAGCGAATGCGCAGCCATTGATGGTGCAGTCCAACCCGCTGCCGTATATGCCTGCAACGCTGGATACTGCAAAAGCCACGCTGGTCACGCGCGATCACGAAACGATGGAGGGCAAAGTCACCGGCGAAACGCCTATCGCTGCCAGCGACTGGAAATTCTGCGGCGGCGGCACCTTTGATGATGCGCAACCGTTGACGAATCTGCCGGTGCAGATTTGCCTCAAAGGCGGCTTCAATGTCGCCAAACTGTATCAGGTGGTGTACACCGCAAAAGACCCTTACGTGC
This sequence comes from Betaproteobacteria bacterium, assembly GCA_947486575.1. Taxonomy (GTDB): domain Bacteria; phylum Pseudomonadota; class Gammaproteobacteria; order Burkholderiales; family SG8-41; genus UBA5216. Next base: position 4,647 of record CANKUB010000180.1, read on the forward strand.
TGGGCCTGGGTTTTGCTGCGTGGCGTGATCTCGCTGCGTTTTTTAAGTACGCAAAGCAAGACGATAGCGGCACGGCCAACCCGCTGGCGGGGCACATCAAATACAGCATCACACGGGGGCGTTCGCAATCGGGCAATTACCTGCGCGGCTGGCTGCATCTGGGTTTTAATCAGGATGAAGGTTCGTACGGAACCAAGCGCATGGTTCACGACGGCATGTGGCCCATCATCGCGGGACGGCGCATTGCGCTGAATTTTCGTTGGGCGCAACCCGATGGCGCGCTGGCGCTGTATCAAGCAGGCAGCGAAGGCCCGCAGTGGTGGGTGCCCTATCCCGACGAACAACGCGGCTTGCCCACGCGCAGCATTCAGGATCGCTGCATGGCCAGCAAAACCTGCCCGAAAATTATCGAGCATTTCGGTTCTGCGGAAATCTGGGGCCTGAAGCTCGGCCCCGAATGGGTGGGCACCCATCCGAAAGAAGATATTCCGCTGCCCGATAACGTGCGCCGCTATTACATCGGCAGCACCATGCACGGCGGCGGCAGCGGTGGTTTTGATACCAGCCTTGCCGCCGTGGCTTTGGCGTCCAAGCCCGTGGGATGCGAAGGCAACAACGCGGGCGTCGGCGCGCTGCCCACCAACCCCATGCCACACACTGAAACGGTGAATGCGCTGACGGTACATTTTCGCAACTGGGTGATGCGTGACACGCTGCCGCCCGCCAGCCGCTACCCCACCATACGCGAGCAGCAACTGGCGGAGCCGCACAAAACTGCACTGGGTATCCCCACGCTGCCCGGCGTGCCTGCCGACATGCCGCGCGCAGGTTTTATCAACCCCATGCTGGATTACGACTTCGGTCCCGGCTTTGATCCGAACGATGCTACCGGTGTGCCCACACTTGCCGTGCCACGCATCAAACAGGTCATCAAAATGCTGGCACCCAAAGTGGACGCAGACGGCAACGAAATCGGCGGTGTGCCGGTGGTGCTGCGCGATGCGCCCCTTGGCACGTATCTTGGCTGGAACATTGTCGCCGACGGCGCACGGCCTTTTCACAAAGGCAAGTTGTGTGGCAACGCAGGCAGCGTGATTCCCTTTGCCAAAACCAAAGCCGAACGTGAGGCGAACAATGATTCGCGATTGTCGCTGGAAGAACGTTATGGCGATCACGCGGGCTATGTGGCTGCTGTCAAGAAAGCAACAGCCAATGCAGTGGCACAACAGTTTTTGCTGAAGAGTGATGCGAACGCATTAATTAAGGCGGCTGAGGCGAGCCAGGTGCTGCGGTAGACCGTAGGGTGCGCACAGCGCACGGCAAGCCGCAACAGTTGTGATAATCTTTCGTCCCCCGCGCCCCGCGCGATCCGCTTCGTCATATTCGCAAGAAACACCCCGGAGACATCATGACTTCCAGCGCAAAATCTCGGCAGCGCACCGGCGCGCAACTGCTCGTCGATTCCTTAATTCTGCACGGCGCCGACATCGGTTTTGGCGTGCCCGGCGAATCCTATTTGTCTGTGCTGGACGCGTTGCATGACGTCGAGGACAAATTCAAATTCATCATCTGCCGTCAAGAAGGTGGCGCTGCCAACATGGCCGACGCCTACGGCAAACTTACCGGCAAGCCCGGCCTGTGTTTTGTGACGCGCGGCCCCGGCGCCAGCAATGCCGCTGTAGGTTTGCATACGGCACATCAGGATTCCACGCCGATGATACTGTTCATCGGGCAGATCAACAGTCAGTACACCGAGCGCGAATCATTTCAGGAGGTTGATTACCGCCGCATGTTCGGCCAGATGGCCAAGTGGGTCGCCAGCATCGACCGCGCCGACCGCGTGCAGGAAATGATTAGCCACGCTTTTCACATCGCCACCTCGGGGCGGCCTGGCCCGGTAGTGCTGGCGCTGCCGGAAGACATGCAGGACGAGCTGGCAGACGACAAGCAACTCGCGTGTTATCAGCGCGTAGCCGCCCATCCGGGCGAGGCCGATATGCACCGGCTGCGCGACATGCTGGCCAAGGCGCAAAAACCGCTGGCAATCCTCGGCGGCGCGGGCTGGAGCAAAAAAGCGTGCGATGACTTTCTTGCCTTTGCCACAGCATTTGATCTGCCAGTGGCCTGCTCGTATCGCGCACAGGACATGATCGACAACCGCGACCCGCACTATGTGGGTGATGTGGCGGTGGGCCTCAATCCGGCACTCGCCAAACGCATCGGTGAATCTGATCTGCTGATCGCCATTGGCACGCGGCTCGGCGAGTGGACCACGGTCAACTATGACTTGATCGACATTCCACGCCCCAAACAGCCATTCGTGCATATTTATCCCGGCGCAGAAGAACTCGGTCGCGTGTATCAGGCTGATTTGCTGATTAACGCAGGCATGGCGGAATTTTCTGCCGCTGCGCGTAAACTGCCGCCGCTGAAACCGGCGTGGCGCGAATGGACGCAGGGCGCACGCGCCGACCTCGATGCATGGCAAAAGCCGGTGAAAGTGCCGGGCAAAGTCAACATGAGCGAGATCGTCTGCTGGCTGAACAAGCGCCTTCCCGCAGATACCATCATCACCAACGGCGCAGGAAATTTCTCGCTGTGGGTGCATCGTTTTTATCGCTACGGCGGTTTTCGCACGCAGTTGGCGCCCACCAGCGGCGCAATGGGTTATGGCGTACCCGCAGGCGTCGGGGCAAAGATTGTTTACCCCAAGCGCCCGGTGGTGACGTTTGCCGGCGACGGCGATTTTTTGATGACAGGCCAGGAGCTTGCCACCGCGGCGCAATACGACGCCAAGGTAATTTTCATTGTGGTCAACAACGGCATGTACGGCACCATCCGCATGCACCAGGAGCGGCATTTCCCCACGCGCATCAGTGGAACCATGCTGAAAAACCCGGACTTTGCAGCATTAGCACGCGCGTATGGATTGCACGGCGAGATTGTTGAAACCACCGCAGATTTTGAAGCTGCATTCGAACGCGCGTGGAGCGCAAAAACTGCGGCGTTGATTGAAGTGCGCATTGATCCTGATGCGATTTCACCACGCGCATCCCTGTCGTCCATTACCGAAGAAGCACTGAAAGCCAAAAAATAATGATTCATTACCTCACCGAAAAAGACGTTCAGCAAGTGCTGAACATGGAAATTCTGCTGGAGACCACGGAACGTTCACTCAAGGATCGCGCGCTGCACAATGCCATCGATATCCCGCGTCAGCGCATCTACACGCCCGAGGGGGTGCAGCACGTCCTGCAAGCATCGTCCAAAGTACTCGGCTACACCGGCTTCAAGTATTACTACACGCGGCCTGCCGGCAGAAGTTTTTATGTGCATCTGATCAGCATTGAAAGCGGCAAGCTTGAGGCGATTGTTGAAGGCGCGTGGATGAGCATGGTGCGCACGGGTGCTGCCAGCGGTGCGGCAACAAAATATCTGGCGAATGAAGACGCGAGTATCGTTGGGCAGATTGGCAGCGGCAATCAATCCATCGGGCAACTTGAAGCCGTGTGCGCGGTGCGCAAGATCAAGGAAGCGCGCGTGTATTCGCGTACGCGCGACAAGCTCGAAGCCTATTGCAAAAAAATGAGCGACAAACTGGGTGTGGCAGTAGTGCCTGCGATTTCCGCCGAAGCCGCCGTGCGCGGCGCGCACATTGTCAACGTGATTACCAAATCAGCGATGCCCGTATTACGAGGAGCATGGCTGGAGCCTGGGCAACATATCAATGCCGCCGGTGCCAATGCCCTTTCGCGCGCTGAGATCGACGAC
>CANKUB010000181.1 GCA_947486575.1 Betaproteobacteria bacterium
CTCTCCACGTTGTTGTCAACGCTAAGAGTCTGCTTGGCACCGGCGAAAAAGTACAGCGATACTTACGGCAAGTCTTTCAATTCATTCAGATTATTGGCGGGAACCCTTGCGCTCCACCGCTTCTATTAATCACCTTGAAAGGGCTGGCACTCAGACTCTTACGCAAGCCATTGTTTTTATTGACTATTAAATGATCGCAAGAACGCCACGCCCCACCCCACGCCAAAGCCGTTAGTATCAGTACCCACCGCTCCGAGCCCGCCCTTGCAACTATGCGCCGACAAATCCACATGTATCCACGGGCGCTTTTCGGTAAAGCGTTGCAGCAGACGTGCAGCAAGGATGTGATCAGCCTCGCCATCCAGCGTGCATTGTTTTACGTCAGCGATGCTGCTGTCGAGTGCGGCATCGTAATCGTCGTCCATTGGGAACGCGCACACGCGCTCGCCTGAACTCACGCCTGCGGCAATCGCATTGCGCGCGAGCACGTCACTGGTTGCGAAGATACCGCTGTAGCGCGAACCCAGCGCCACGTGCATGCTGCCAGTAAGCGTAGCGAAATCGATTATCACATCAGGCTTATCTGGCTTACCGCGCGCTGCTAACGTCAGCGTGTCGGCGAGCACCATGCGCCCTTCGGCGTCGGTGTGAACGATTTCGATAGTCGTGCCATTCAGCGCAGTGACGACTTCGTTTTGTTTGTAGGCGCGCGGACTCAGATGATTTTGCGCCAGCGCCATCCAGCAATCGATATTCACCGCCAGCGTCGCGCGTGTGGCTGCGAGCAATATGCCCAACGCGACGGCAGAGCCGTTCATGTCCTCGTGCATGCCCTGCATGTAGCGGGCGGACTTCAGGTTGTGCCCGCCGGTGTCGAAACAGATGCCTTTGCCTACCAGCGCCAAGGTTTTCTTTGCCTGCGGGTGGCGATATTGCAGATGTACGATAGCGGCATCGCGCTCGTCGCTGCCCTGCGCCACTGCGCAGAACGCACCCGCCCCCATTTTGCGCAAGCGCTTGAAATCGTATTCTTCGCGCGTCCAGCCATGTTCTTTGGCCAACGCTTTAATGCGTTCCCGATACGCACCCGGCGTCAGTTCATTCGGCGGCAGAGCGGTAAGTTCGCGGCACAGCACGTTGCCTTCGGCTTGTGCGCGCGTTGCGATGAAGCCATCTTGCGCGTGGCACCCGTACAAGATGATATTGCGTAAGCTATTGTTTTTGTTTATTTTTTTACGTTCCGGCAACTTCGCGCCATTGACCCACGCCGTATACAGCGCCAGTTCAGCAGCGGCTCGCCGTTGCGCCGTATCACCCAAAACCGCGATCACAAGCCCACCAGGATTTTCACCGAGCAGCGATGACACTGCCTTGCGCATCGCCGTCTGCCGCTCGAACACAGACTGCGCTGAATCAATCACCACCCATGCCACCAGCGTGCCTGCTGCATCCACCGTGACCGGCGCTTTGGCCTGATCAGCGAGCTTCGTTTTACGCCTTGCGAGCGCGGCCTCAAGCGCCCCCTTGAATGGCGTATGCACAACGAGCGAGGCGGCCTTGGGCAACACCACCAGCAAATGTCTTGCACGTTTAGCCGCAGCATCAGAGATAACCGCAGCGTGTTGTTCGAGTTTGGCTAACATGAATGAATTCCTTGAAAGACCGGCATGGATTATAGCGTCGCGGCACGCACGCCAAATCGATTAGAATCCAGCATCTGATTTCGACGCAAAAAACCATGCGCCCCTACCTTGATCTACTACGCCAAGTGCTCGATACCGGCACCCAGAAAAGCGACCGCACCGGCACCGGCACGGTAAGCATCTTCGGCGCGCAACTGCGCTTTGATTTGAATGCCGGTTTTCCACTGCTCACCACCAAAAAGGTGCATCTCAAATCAATTATTCATGAACTGCTGTGGTTCCTGAAGGGCGACACCAACGTCAAATACCTGAAAGACAACGGTGTTTCCATCTGGAACGAATGGGCAAAACCTGACGGCGAACTCGGCCCGGTTTATGGCTACCAGTGGCGTTCGTGGCCCGCGCCGGATGGGCGGCATATTGATCAGATTTCGCAGGTGATCGATATGCTGAAAAAAAACCCGGATTCGCGCCGCATCATTGTTTCCGCGTGGAACGTGGCTGATCTGGACAAAATGGCGCTGATGCCCTGCCATGCATTTTTTCAATTCTACGTGGCCGATGGCAAGCTGTCGTGCCAGTTGTACCAGCGCAGCGCGGATATGTTTTTGGGTGTGCCATTTAACATCGCTTCGTACGCGCTGCTCACGCTGATGGTGGCACAGGTGTGCGGCCTGAAACCCGGTGACTTTGTGCATACCTTTGGCGACACGCATGTCTATAACAACCATTTCGATCAGACGCGCGAACAACTCTCACGCACGCCACGCGCGCTACCCGTGATGAAGCTGAATCCCGCGGTAAAGAGCATTTTCGACTTCAAATACGAAGATTTCACGCTGGAAGGCTACGATCCGCATCCGCTGATTAAAGCGCCTGTGGCGGTATAGTCTCCATGGCCGCGCGCCTGTCGATCATGGTTGCGATGGGCAAAAATCGGGTCATCGGCGCGAACGGTGCGATTCCGTGGCGGTTGCCTAACGAACTGCAGCTGTTCAAGCGCATTACGATGGGGCATCACATCATCATGGGGCGCAAAACATGGGAGTCGATAGGGCGACTGTTGCCGGGACGCACCACGGTGATTGTCACGCGGCAGACAGGTTACGCCGTGCCTGGTGCCATCGTCGCCAATACCCTCAGCGATGCCATTGCGAAATGCGCTAGTGATGATGAAATTTTTTTGGTGGGCGGGGGCGAGCTGTACCGCGAAGCGCTGCCCAGAACGAACAGACTCTACCTCACAGTGGTTGACGCTGCGCCCGCAGGCGACACGCTGATGCCGGAAATCAACTTCACGGAATGGCGTGAAATTTCATCGGAACACCACGCTGCCGACGAAAAGCACGCGCACGACTACCGTTTCAGCGTCTACGACCGGGTTGGCGCTTAGGCAAGTTCAATATCACTTCAAAGCTACCGCGCCGGTGACAGTAGCCGTACCGGAGCGCAAGCCATACGACGAAATCAAACCGTCACGATTGGCGCCGCCTATGACGTATCCCGTGGCGTTGCCAGTGCCTGCGCCACCGCACGATAGGCAATTCACATTCAGGTTGTTGGCACCGCCACCGCCGGGGGCAAAATTAGCCAGCGACTGTGACGGGCTGCTCAGCACCGCCAGCCAATTGCGACCCATCGCGTCCTGCACGCCCAGGTTATACGCCGTAACGCGTGGATTGGCGCCAAACAACACATTCACCGACAGCAGCACGTTTCCGCCCAGTTGCCCCGCTTCGTTTATCGGCTTGGTGAAACCCACAACATTGTTGTAATTCGCAGACCCCGGCAGCGCCAGATCAGACAGCCCGGTGACATTACCCGTGCCCATGAAATAAAAGTACTGCGGCGTGCGTGCGCCGCTATTCTCATTGATCACGGTGCCGCCGGCATAGATTCCCCAATTCAACGCTGTGCCGTTGATACGCGCGTCACCGGCATCCACCAGAGGCGCCGTGTCGCGGCTATAGCGGAACCCATCGCCTGGCACTGCAATAAGCAAGGGGCGATTGGTGGGTCCCAGCAAGATCAAATTATCATTGGCTCCCGTCACCAGCAGGCCGCCGTTTTCGCTCACACCTGGCGCGGTAAATCCGCCAACCACCACAGTGCCTGGTGGCGCAACTGAGAACGCCTCTTTCACTGGAATATTCAAATCCAATCCGCTGCCAGCCACCGTTACCGAGAAGCGCAGCAGCAAGCGCGCCAGCCGTTTGCGGTCTTCGTCACCATCGACCCAATCTGCCACGCGCGACATGAAAGCCTGCTTGCGCGACCCGCCTTCGTCGTCGAGCGCACCACTGCGATCCGGTGTGCCCAGCGGCACCGGTGCATTGCGCATGAAACCCGGCAGCACGCTCAAGCGTACCGGCGGCTTGCCTGGCGTTGCGGAAGCAAACCCGGCTTCATTCGGGCCCAACTCTACCGTGCCCGTCGCATTGCGAATAAACGTCGCACCCACATTCACCTTATTGTAAGTGCCCGGCTCGCCTGACGCCGCCTCGCCTGGTGCAGCGGGCTCAATGTAATGCGGCTCATGATCGGTGCCGCGTATGCCGATGGTCGCTGTGGGCGTGATGACGCGATAGCTATCTTTGGTGCGTCTGCCGATCACGCCGGTAATGGTGCGAAAGCCGCCGCGCAATAGCGACAACACGCTGCGTTCGAGGCCATCTTCCTTGCCGTTCCAGATAAAGCTTTGCACCATCAGCCGCGTCTCGGGGCGTATCGAAATAAATCCCTCATCGTTCATGCGTATGTGCATGGCACCCGCTTTGCCGGTAACCAGCGTATCGCCTTCGTTGACGATGGCATTTTTGGTCGCTGCTGTAGCGATTGCGTTAGTGGGTAGCGGGCTTCCTGCGCGAATGATGTGTGCATCGCCGGTAACGAAAATGATATTGCCCGCAGGCGCCGCCTGAGCCGCCGCCGCAATCAACCCCGCCATGGCTGCGATAAAAAATCGCAAGTATTTGTTTTTAAAGGAAATCATTTGAAGTCCCTCATTTGAAATCTCGCCGCAATGTCACTGAAGCTTCGTAGCGGTTATACGCATTGATATCAATGTTTGAGGCGTTGCGCGTGTAGGTCAATTGCGGACGCAGATGCCACGCGCGACCGAACCGCCACACTGCCCCCCAGCGCCGCATCAGTTTGGTTATCGACACGCTGCGCATTGAATATGACATTGTGTGTTTGAAAGCGGCTGGGCTGATAACCTGCCGTAGCATAGACATCGATGTTCTCGCCCCAGCCAGTTTGTCCGCCCACGCGCACACCATACAGCTTGCGGTCGCCATCGATACGCTCGCCGATATCGCGCTCGTAGCCAGCAGTGGCGCTGACGCTCAGTGTAGTGCGAGCCGCTGCATTCAGCGCGTGCGTGTAGCCGATGCCAATCAACGCGAGATTGTTATCGTTGGCCACTTGCGCGGCATCCTTGAATCGCACACGATTGCTCGCGCCAAACAGTGATAGCTGTTGCGTGCTTGACAGCGCCTGCCGCCATTCAAGATTAAGCCCGCTGCTGCCGCGATAATTGTTGTTATCGAGGTAATACTGCTGATGCGCGATGGACGCGCGCACCAGACTCGCGCTGCTGAACGTATGCTGCGCACCCCCGCGCACGTCGAACTGATTAAAATTGAAGGGGTCGGCATGCTGGTTAAAACGCAGCCGCGCGTCGCCGCCGACAAACAGCGACGTATTGCTGGTCAACGCATGGGACACTTCACCACCGCCGCCCACCGACATGAAGTTATCTGCAGTGCGCTGGCTGGTCGGCGCAAGTTGCACGCTAAAGCCAAACACCGGCACGAAAATTTGCCCCTGGCTGGTGGCGTTGTTCACGTTGGTATCACGTCCAGCGGTAATGTCCAGATAGCCACTGGCCCGCGTGGCGCCGCCGCCGGTAGCGGAAGCGCCGCTGTCGATACGCGCAAGATAGGCGTTAATCGTTGCACGCGCATTGACTGGTGGGTCTTGCGCAAGTGCCACGTTAAATTCGTTGCGCGCACGCTCACGATCGCCCAGCGCAAAGTAGGCACGCGCCAGATCAAGTCGCGCACCCGCGTGGTTGGGATTCACAATCAGGGCGCGCTCAAGTGCGATGGTGGCTTTGCTGGCGTCGCCCGCCTCAAGCGCAGCTACGCCGAACAAGTAATCAAATTCGAGTATCCCCGCGCTGGAGTCTTCGTGCGGCGCCAGCAGTTTAAGCGCCGCGCCAGCCTGCCCTGCCAGCAGCAAACCACGCGCCTGCGCGAGATCGGGTGCTGTCTGCGCCAGCGTGCCAGCGCTATGGAAAAATATCAATAAAAACAAATAGATAAAGCGCATAATTCACTTTATCCGTCAAAAAACTCAAACATTGGCATCATCGGCGGATTACCGTGCAAAGTCAAAAAATGCCATGCTATTTCACCCTACGCCACCACGCAATCGACGTAATAGCGCAACAGTTTTCCGCCGTTTTCACCAATGTTCTCTTTGTCTTTGACCAGTCCGTGAATATCGGTTTCGAAACCGGGAAATTTCTGATTAAATTCACGCGCGAATTTCAGAAAGCGCACGATGGTAGCGTTAAATCGCTCACCCGGAATCAGCAGTGGAATGCCCGGCGGATAAGGTGTCAGCAGCGAACTGGTCACACGACCTTCAAGTTGATCAATTTCGACACGCTCGATTTCCCGGTGCGCCATACGCGACCACGCGTCGGCTGGCGGCATGGCCGGTTGCATGTCTGACAAATACATTTCGGTAGTCAGCCGCGCCACGTCGTTGGCTTTGTAGACCTCGTGTATCTGATCACACAGATCATGCAAGCCGGTTTTTTCGTATTGCGGATGCTTGGCGACAAAATCTGGCAGCACACGCCATAGCGGTTTATTCCCGGCGTAATCGTCTTTGAACTGCTGCAACTCGGTGACCAGCGTGTTCCAGCGACCCTTGGTAATGCCAATGGTGAACATGATGAAGAACGAATAGAGGCCGGTCTTCTCGACGATAATGCCGTTCTCGGCGAGATACTTGGTCACCACCGCTGCGGGGATGCCTGTCTTGGCGAATTTACCGGTGACATCCAGCCCCGGCGTAATCACCGTGGATTTAATCGGATCGAGCATATTAAAGCCCGGCGCGAGATTACCGAAGCCGTGCCAGCGCTCGTTGGCACGCAGCATCCAGTCATCACGATTGCCGATGCCTTCGTCAGCGAGGCGCTCCGGCCCCCACACCTTGAACCACCAGTCTTTGCCGAACTCTGCGTCGATCTTGCGCATGGCGCGGCGAAAATCCAGCGCCTCAAGGATCGATTCCTCCACCAGTGCCGGGCCACCTGGTGGCTCCATCATCGCAGCGGCCACGTCGCACGAGGCGATGATCGCGTACTGTGGCGACGTTGACGTGTGCATCAGATACGCCTCGTTGAACGTGTGCTTGTCGAGTTTGCGCTTTTGACTATCCTGCACCAGAATTTGCGAGGCCTGCGACAACCCCGCCAACAGCTTGTGCGTGGATTGCGTGGAAAACACCATCGATTCCTTGCACAGCGGCCGGTCTCGGCCGATAGCGTGCATGCCTTTGTAGAAATCGTGAAACGTGGCATGCGGCAGCCACGCTTCGTCAAAGTGCAACGTATCGACATTGCCATCGAGTAATTCTTTTAACGTATCCACGTTGTAAACAATGCCGTCATAGGTGCTCTGCGTCAGCGTCAGCACGCGCGGCTTGGTCTTGGCTTTGCTGGCAAACGGATGCGCCTTGATTTTTTTCTCGATATTTTCCCACTTGAATTCCTCAAGCGGAATCGGCCCGATGATGCCGAAGTGATTGCGCGTGGGCATCAGGAACACCGGAATCGCGCCGGTCATGGTGATTGCGTGCAGTATCGACACATGGCAATTGCGGTCAACGATCACCACATCACCCGGCGCGACGGTCGAGTGCCAGACGATCTTGTTCGACGTGGATGTGCCGTTGGTGACAAAAAACAGATGGTCGCAATTGAAAATGCGCGCCGCGTTGCGTTCCGACGCAGCTACCGGGCCGGAGTGATCGAGCAACTGCCCTAACTCGTCCACCGCGTTGCAAACGTCAGCGCGCAACATGTTCTCGCCAAAAAACTGGTGGAACATATGGCCCACCGGGCTTTTCAGAAACGCCACGCCTCCGCTATGTCCCGGACAGTGCCACGAGTACGAACCATCCTGCGCATAGTGCGTCAGCGCCCTGAAGAACGGCGGCGCGAGGCCATCGAGATACGATTTCGTCTCGCGCACGATGTAGCGCGCCACAAATTCTGGCGTATCTTCAAACATGTGAATAAAGCCGTGCAATTCACGCAGCACGTCGTTCGGAATATGCCGCGATGTTTTGGTTTCGCCGTAAAGAAAAATCGGAATATCGGCGTTGCGAAAGCGGATTTCTTCGACAAACCCGCGCAGCTCGGCGATGGTGGACGTTGCTTCTTCGGTGGAAAACTCTTCGTCATCTACCGAAAGAATAAACGCCGATGCGCGGCTTTGCTGCTGCGCGAACGACGACAAATCGCCGTAGCTAGTGACACCCAGTACCTCCAGACCTTCTTCTTCCACGGCCTTGGCCAGCGCTCGGATGCCGAGGCCGCTGACGTTTTCAGAGCGAAAATCCTCATCGATGATGATGACAGGGAAACGAAATTTCATGCGGATACTCCGTCGAAATGGTAGCGGCGAGCGTAGTCCACTAGCCCCTGTCGCGCAATGGATATTGCCGGGCGAGCATGC
>CANKUB010000182.1 GCA_947486575.1 Betaproteobacteria bacterium
GTCAAAGCCATACCCTCACATTCGCCTGCGGATTATGCCATAGGGCCAGCGCATCGAACGTGGCGCTGCTGCGCCTCAAAGACTAGAATCGCGCATCATCCGGGAGATTGTGCTTTGAAAATCGTCATACTGGGCGCGGGGCAAGTGGGGTCGTCTGTCGCCGAAAATCTGGCGTCGGAGGCCAACGACATCACGATCGTTGACACCAACGCCGACCGCTTGCGCGACGTGCAGGATCGTCTGGATGTGCGCACTGTCTGTGGCAACGCAGCGCATCCGGCAGTGCTCGAACAAGCGGGCTTGAATGATGCGGATTTGTTGTTCGCCGTGACGCAAAGCGATGAAACCAATATGGTGGCGTGCAAACTCGCCTCCACCCTGTTCAACACGCCGACTAAAATCGCACGCATCCGTTCGGCGGATTATCTGTCGCACCCGGAAATTTTTTCGCGTGAAAATTTCGCCGTCGATGTGCCGATTTGTCCGGAACAGATCTTGACCGACTATATCGTCAAGCTGCTGGAGTTTCCCGAGGCCCTGCAAGTGCTGGAATTTGCGCACGGCAAGGTCAGTCTTGCGGCGGTGCGCGCGTATCACGGGGGCCCGCTGGTGGGGCATCCGATCTCGTATTTGCGCTCGCACATGCCGCAAATCGATACGCGGGTGGCGGCGATATTCCGTCAGGACGCGCCGATCACGCCTGAAGGCAACACTATCGTCGAAGCCGGTGACGAAGTATTTCTTATTGCCGCCACAGAAAACCTGCGCGGCGTGCTGCGTGAATTGCGACGCATGGACAAACCGGTAAAACGTGTGATGCTCGGCGGCGGCGGCAACATTGGCCGGCGGTTGGCCAAGGCGATCGAAGGCAAGTGCGAAGTGAAAATCATCGAGTACGGCAAAGCCAGTGCCGAACGTCTGGCCGCTGATCTCGGCAGTACGCTGGTGCTGCAGGGCGATGTCACGGACGAAGAGTTGCTGGAGTCTGAAAACATCGGCGAGATGGATGTCTACTGCGCGCTCACCAATGACGACGAAGACAACATCATGTCGGCGCTGCTCGCCAAGCGCATGGGAGTGCGCAAGGTGATCGCGCTTATTAACCGCAGTTCTTACGTGAATCTGCTGCAGGAAGGCCGCATTGATATCGCGATTTCGCCGGTGCAGGCGACGATCGGCACGTTGCTGGCGCGTGTGCGCCGGGGCGATGTGGCCGCCGTGCATTCGCTGCGGCGGGGTGCCGCTGAGGCGCTGGAACTGGTGGCGCATGGCGATGCTAAATCATCGCAGGTGGTGGGGCGGCGCATTGAAGAAATCGATCTGCCCAAGGGCACCACGATTGGCGCCATCGTGCGCCGCAGCGCTATCGCAGGTGCGGTCGGCGCGGGCGATCTCGGTAAGGGCGAACATGAACTCGCTGATCAGGTCATCATCGCGCATCACGACACGGTGATCGAGGCCGACGACCATGTGATTGTTTTTGTGGTGAACAAGCGCATGGTACCCAAGGTTGAAAAATTGTTCCAGGTCGCAGTCGGATTTTTCTGAGCGCACGATGAAGCCTCTGTTAGCGGTACTGCGTCCGCTGGGTGTGATCGGCATGGTGATGAGCCTGTCGCATCTGGTGCCGATCACCGTTTCGTTGATTTACGGCGATGGCGCGCTGCGCGCGTTTTGCGTCTCGATGCTGTTTAATTTTATGGTGGCAATGATCGCGTTTTTCGCCACACGCAGCATCAAGCACGAGTTAAAGCCACGCGATGGCATGCTGCTGGTGGTGCTGGCGTGGACCGGTGGCGCTGCGTTTGCCACCTTGCCGCTACTCATGATGATTCCAGAGTTGTCGTTTACCGATGCGTATTTTGAAACCATCTCCGGATTAACCACTACCGGCGCAACCGTGCTGAGCGATCTGGATAAACTCGCGCCTTCGCTTAACATCTGGCGCGCACTGCTGGTGTGGCTGGGCGGCATGGGATTGATCGTGCTGGCGGTGGCAGTGCTGCCACTGCTCGGCATCGGCGGGCGACAATTGTTTCGGGCGGAAACGCCGGGGCCGATGAAAGATTCGCAACTCACGCCACGCATCACCGAAACGGCCAAAGGCTTGTGGGTGGTGTACGCCAGCATTTCGCTCTTGTGCGTGATCGCGTTTCGCCTCGCGGGCATGAACTGGTTTGATGCGTTCATGCACATGTTTTCGACCATGGGGCTGGGCGGATTTTCCAGTCATGATGCGAGCTTCGGCTTTTGGAATTCACCGGCGATTGAAGCGGTTGCCATCGCCTTCATGCTGGTGGCGGGCATCAACTTCGGCACGCATTTTGTGGCGCTGCAACGGCGCACACTCACCCCCTACACACGCGACCCCGAGGCGGGCATGTTTTTGCTGGTGACGCTGGCAAGTTGCGTGGGCATTGCGGCGTATTTATATACAATGAACACCTATTCCACGTTCTGGGAGGCGCTGCGTTTTGCATCGTTTAACGTGGTATCCATTGCCACCACCACCGGTTTCGCCAATACCGATTACAACCTGTGGCCGATGTTTGCGCCGCTGTGGATGTTGTTTCTATGCTGCTTTGCCTCGTGTTCCGGCTCCACCGGCGGCGGCATTAAAATGATCCGTGCGCAATTGCTTTACGTGCAGGTCAATCGCGAGTACATCAAGCTGCTGCATCCGCGTGCCGTATCGCCCGCCAAGTTAAGTGGGCAGGTTATTGAAAACAAAGTGATATTTTCAATACTCGCTTTCATGTTTGTCTACGTGTGCTGCATCGTGTTCATGACGCTGCTGATGGTGGCGAGCGGCCTGGATTTCATCAGCGCGTTCAGTGCCGTGGTCGCCTGCATCAACAACACCGGGCCGGGATTGAACAAAGTGGGGCCGGCTACTACCTATGCTGTACTGACGGATTTTCAGACGTGGGTCTGTACCTTTGCCATGCTGCTGGGACGACTGGAGTTATTCACGCTGCTGATCATTTTTACGCCTGCGTTCTGGCGGCGGTAATTGACGTGCAAGCCGTCAACCTCACGCAGCAATTTTTGATCGCCATGCCCGCCATGAGCGATCCGCATTTCGCCAAAACGCTTACGTTTATCTGCGAGCACAACGATCAAGGCGCGCTTGGCGTGGTGGTCAACCGCCCCATCGATTTAACCTTGCACGCACTGCTCGAACAAATTGAAATCACGCCCACATCGGACGCCGCAAAAGCCATTCTCGTGCATTACGGCGGCCCGGTACAAATGGATCGTGGCTTTGTGCTGCACTCACCGGTCGGCACATGGCAATCGACACTGGCGGTGGGTGATCTCATCGGTCTCACCACCTCCAAAGACATCCTGCAAGCGGTCGCGCGCGGCGAGGGCCCGTCGCAAATGCTGGTGACGCTGGGCTACGCTGGCTGGGCGCCCGGCCAGCTCGAACACGAAATGGCGCAAAACGCCTGGCTTACCGTCGAAGCCGAGGCACGCATCCTGTTTGATACGCCCGCCGAACGGCGCTACGACGCCAGCCTGAAATTGCTGGGCATAGATCTCGCCATGCTGTCGGATGCCGCAGGGCATGCCTGATACCGGCACGGTGCTCGCCTTCGACTTCGGCGAAAAACGCATAGGCGTTGCTGTGGCCGACACAGGCGTAGGTATCGCACATCCGCTGCAAACAATACATGCTGAAGACAACAAAACACGCTTTGCCGCGATTGAAGCGCTGATGGCTGAATGGAAGCCCGCGCAACTCATCGTTGGTGAACCGCATCACGCCGACGGCGGCGCACATGAAATCGCCCGGCTCGCACGGCGCTTCGCGCAACGGCTCGAAGGACGCTTTGGTTTGCCGGTTACGCTGGTAGACGAAACGTTGTCATCAACGGCGGCCGAATCGCGGCTGCACGAGCAAGGCGTGCATGGCGCTAAACTGAAAGCCGTGCTCGATTCGGCTGCCGCTTGCGAAATCATGCAAACGTGGCTGGAACAGCAGCGTAAGTTGCGGATAGTAAGGTAGATATTTTTCCAATTAAATCAATAACGTAAGAAAATGAAAAACGAAATCCTCATCACCGCAAAAGGGCACGCAGGTACCTTCAATCGTTTGGTAGAAGAGTTTTCCGCGATTAAACTTTTTGAAGCGCCGGACGTGACGGCGCGCGCCACCACGTTAAAAGAAGCCGCACCCAAAGTGCGCGGGCTGGCGCACACCGGGCACGGCAAAGTGGACGCCGCGCTGATGGATGCGCTGCCCAAGCTGGAAATTATTTCCAACTTTGGTGTGGGTGTTGATCAAATCGATCTTGATGCCGCAAAAAAACGCGGCATTGTCGTGACCAATACAGCGGGCGCGTTGAATAATTGCGTCGCCGATTGTGCGATGGCGCTAGTGCTGAATACACTCCGGCAGATACCTCAGGCAGGCGTGTATCTCCGTGCCGGGCTGTGGCAATCGAAAGGCAATTTTCCGTTGGGCACTTCCATCGGCGGCAAAACGCTGGGCATTCTGGGCCTGGGCCGCATTGGTGAAGAAATCGCTAGGCGCGCGCAAGCCTTTAGTATGAACATTCGCTATCACAATCGCCATAAAAAGGATGTGCCGTTTGCGTATGACCCCGATGCGGTAACGCTGGCGAAAAATTCCGATGTGCTGGTGGTCATCGCTCCCGGCGGGCCGGAAACCGACAAGCTAGTTAACGCGCATGTGCTGGATGCGCTGGGCCCGAAAGGCTACCTTATCAATGTTGCGCGCGGCTCGGTGGTGGATGAATTAGTGCTGCTGCGCTACCTGCAAGAGAAAAAAATCGCCGGTGCGGGACTGGATGTATTCGAGCACGAGCCAAAAGTGCCGCCGGAATTTTTCACGCTTGATAACGCTGTGCTGACGCCGCATGTGGCAAGCGGCACGCACGAAACACGCACGGCGATGGGGGCCTTGCAGATTGAAAATCTGCAACTACACTTCGCTGGAAAGCCGGTAACAACGCCGGTGGTATAACTGCCGTTAAACCAATTTAACCAGATGTTTGGCGGTAGCGCCTTTGACGGCGGCAAGCGCAATGCTGGAATCAAATGTTACCAGGCGACCGCCGTGCTGCAACGCCAGCGCCAGCAGGTAAGTGTCGGTAATTTGCCGTGCGCCGTGGATGCGCATGCTGTCGATGGCGTGTGCATCGGTGATCGAAGCGTTATCTGACCAGAACGTATGCGCGGCGTGACTTAATGCCTCTCGCAATCGCTCAATAATCAGCCCCGGCGGACGCGCGCCGGGATAGGTGGGCTGCGACATGATGCGTATGCAGCCGTTCTGCGTGATCGGGCATGATGCCCAGCCGTGACTTACGTTGGCTTTGAGCCACGCCGATGCAACATCGTGATGGGGATGCGCTTGATCGAGCAGCGCAATCAGCACGTTGACATCCAGCAGTGCGCGCATAGGGTGCGAGATTAAGGTGCGTTTAATACTCGCCGTCTTCGCGCAATTTGTTAATCAATGCGTTGCTGACGATGCGCCCCTCTTTGGGGAATGGGCGAAACCCGTAGACAGCTTTTGGCTGGCGCGCCGTCAATGTCGTGGTGCCTGCCGGTCCGTCGCTTGCCAAGGCTTTACGCGCAAGCTCGGAAATAATTTGCCCGGCGGTCTTTTTTTCCCGCCGCGCCAAGTCTTTGGCCGCAAACAGCACGTCTTCTTCAATGTCGAGGGTGGTACGCACAAGGTGATGCTATTGCATCAAACATCAGATGTCAAATTCTGCGGCTGCCCGTGAGTTGTTTAATTCAGCTTAATCCCCGCACTCGCAATCAACGCACTTCCAGTGCGCGCCATCTTTGCGCACGCGTTGCGAAAGCTCGTCCGGAGTACTGGTGCGCGCGTTGAAATAAAGTTGCGTCAGCCGTTCAGTCATTTCGGGCGAGCGGATGATCGTCGCCAGTTCGCTGTTCAACCGGTCAATCACTGCTTTGGGCATGCCTGCCGGGCCGAACACCGCCATGAAGCCCGCCACTTCGTAGCCAGGATAAAACTCTGCCACCGCAGGCACCTTGGGCAGGTAGGGGTCGCGCGTACGGCCGGTGGTGGCCAGTGCGCGCAAGCTGCCTGATTTGATCATCGCCATAGACCCGATAATAGTGTCGAACATGTAATCGACTTGCCCTGTGCGCACATCCACCAGCGCGAGCGGGCCCCCTTTATACGGCACATGTGTCATGCGCACGTAGGCCACGCGTGCCAGCAGTTCGGCAGACAAATGGTTGCTCGCGCCATTGCCGGATGAGGCATAAGTCAATCCGCCCACGCGCGACTTATTCAACGCTACCAATTCACGTACGTTGCTCACTGGAATTTTGGGGTGTACCACCAGCACGTTGACGTATTCGTTGATGATGCTGATCGGCGAAAAATCAGCTACCGGATCGTACGGAGACGTCGAGGAAAGAAATGGAATAATCGTGTGCGAAGCGGTATTGCCGAGGCCTATGGTGTAGCCGTCGGGTGTGGCCTTTGCCACGCGGCTCACGCCTATGGCGCTGCCCGCGCCGCCAATGTTTTCAATCACTACCGGCTGGCCCAGCCGCTCGCGCAGTCTTTCGCCGAGTTGGCGGCTGATGATATCGGTAGACCCGCCGGGCGGAAACGGCACGATGTAGCGCAATGGCGCGTTAGGCCAGGTTTGTGCAAGGCACGAGGCCGCAGGCAGCACCGCCGCCAATACGCACGCTAGAATTTTTAATTTGGACATTGCCATGAGAACCCCCGGAGTTTGCGCAATAGGCCGGAGCTTTATGATGGAAAGAAGGCTCACAACATTCATCCGGCGCCTAGCCGCGCAGGTCGGCTAATTTTTAATTTTATGCCTCCCGCTTGCCGCAATTCCCGAAAAAATTTCACCGCAGCTGTTTAATCGTGGCGGCGTGTTGTGTTACGCTTGCGCCCCAATAAACGCCCATGAACAAACCGGCACATTCGCCACAGAATCCGCTACCCGACGCCGAGCAGTTGCTGGCAGGGCTGGTGGATCAAATGAAGCCTGATGTCGGCCCCGACACAGGGATCGTGGGTATTCATACTGGTGGCGTATGGGTGGCCGAGCGACTGCATGCTGCGCTGGGCATCCAAATCCCTTTTGGCACACTCGATGTATCGTTTTACCGTGACGATTTTCAGAAAATCGGCTTGCATCGAGACGTAAAAACGTCCGATCTGCCGTTTGAAGTCGAAGGCCGCCGCCTGATTCTGATAGACGATGTGCTTTACACCGGACGCACCATTCGTGCCGCAATGAACGTGCTGTTCGACTATGGGCGCCCGGCGAGCATACAACTGGCCGCACTGGTGGATCGGGGCGGGCGCGAGCTGCCAGTGGCGGCGGATTTTCTCGGTGACGAAGTCAAGCTTGCGGTCTCGCAGAGTCTGGAGCTGATGCGTGACAATGCCGGAAAACTCACCTTCAAGCTGCACGAAAACTAAACGTCTATTTATGTGTTCACTGTGCCATGTGGCTTAATCCGCGCAACCCGCAACTCAACAAAAACGGCGAATTGCATCACCTGCTGTCGCTCGACGGCCTGCCCGCGGACATTCTGCGGCAAATTCTCGACGCCGCTGAATCGTTTGTTGGCGTAACGCAACGCGAGGTGAAAAAGGTGCCGCTGTTGCGCGGCAAATCGGTGTTCAACATTTTTTTCGAGAACTCCACACGCACCCGCACCACTTTTGAAATTGCCGCCAAGCGTCTGTCGGCGGATGTCATCAATCTCGCCATTGCACAGTCTTCCGCCAGCAAGGGCGAGAGCGTGCTCGACACCGTGGCCAATCTGTCGGCGATGCAGGCCGACCTGTTTGTCGTGCGTCACGCGGCGAGCGGCGCACCGTACCTGATTGCCGAGCATGTGGGGCCGGATATCCACGTCATCAATGCCGGCGACGGGCGCCACCAGCATCCGACGCAAGGGCTGCTGGATATGTACACCATCCGGCACTACAAAAGAGATTTCACCCAGCTGCGCGTTGCGATCATCGGCGACATCCTGCATTCGCGTGTGGCGCGCTCGCAAATTCAGGCGCTCACCACGCTGGGCTGTCCGGAAATTCGCGTCATCGGTCCGCGCACGCTGATTCCCGCCGATATCCGCAGCCTCGGCGTGCACGTGTACCACGA
>CANKUB010000183.1 GCA_947486575.1 Betaproteobacteria bacterium
GCGCTGGTGCTGCATCCTTCCGTGCCGGCACGCAATGTGAAAGAGCTGCTGGCGCTGGGGAGAAAGCATCCGCACAAACTCAACTATGCGTCGGGCGGTACCGGCAATATCACGCATCTGGCGATGGAATTGTTTGTTTCGATGACGGCACTCGATATGGTGCACGTGCCTTACAAAGGGGGCGCGCCTTCGACCATCTCCACGGTCAGCGGCGAAGCGCAGTTGATGTTCAGTTCCATTGCATCGACGCTGGCGCAGATTCAGCAGGGGCGTTTGCGCGCCATTGCGGTATCGTCCATGAAACCCAGTGCGGCTTTGCCGGGAGTGCCAACCGTACATGAGTCGGGCGTGCCGGGCTACGATGCGAGTTCCTGGTACGGGTTGGTGATGTCGGCGGCGACGCCTGCGCCGATTGTGTCGCGACTGAGTGGCGACATGATGAAAGCGTTGGCCACACCAGAAATGCGGGAGCGGCTTTCAAATCAGGGCATCGACCCCGTTACTGGCGGCTCGGACGAGTTCCGCAAATACATGGCAGCAGAAATCCCGAAGTGGGCCAAAGTAATCCGCGAGGCGAAGATACCGGCGCAGTGATGTTGAAGCTTGTGTGCGCAAGTAGTATGGACTTGGCGTTGACGGCGCAAAATCACCCTGCTATGGTCATGCGCCGTCCGTTTTGTGCAGGTATTTTGTGTAGGGTTCGGGTAAGTCAGTGTAAAGGCAGGTTGTTTTTGCTTTCAAAAGTAAATCAATAAAAACAATAAGATACGAATTTTATGGCTGGTAAATTCCCTGGTATTTTTTAGTTTATTTCCACATTACTTGAGAGAAATCACATGAATAAGGTTGTTGCTTCGCCGCAAGCGGCGCTCGCTGATATTAAAGATGGCGCAACAGTTGCCATTGCCGGTTTTGGTGTGGCACACCGTTTTGCCACCAGCCTGATTCTGGCGCTACGCGACAAGGGTACTAAACAATTAACACTGGTATGCAATTCGCTCGGCGATCCGGGGGCGCAGCGCGGGCAGATTCTGGCGGAGGCGAAGCAGGTTAAAAAACTGATTGCGGCGTTTTCAGTGCGGCCCGGCACGCCGACGGCGAGTGAGGAGCAAATCAATAAGGGTGAGCTTGAAGTTGAGTTGGTGCCACAGGGCATACTGGTTGAACGTTGCCGCGCGGGCGGTGCAGGCCTGGCAGCGTTTTATTCGCCGACCAGCGTGGGCACCGATCTGGTGAAGGGCCGCGAGCTGCGCGAATTCGATGGCAAGAAATATGTGCTAGAAACCGCGATACATCTGGATTACGCACTGCTGCGCGGCTATCGCGCCGATACACTGGGCAATGTGCAGTTTCGCGGCGGCAGCCAGAACTTCAATCCGGCCTTCGGCAAGGCGGCGCGCATCGCGATTGTGGAGGTCGATGAAATCGTTGAGCCCGGCGTGATTCCGCCGGAGCTGATTGATCTGCCCGGCATTTTTGTCGAACGCGTGATACTCACTACCGAGAAGATGGACGAAAAAGCGTATCGTCGCCCGGAACGTCGCCCGTCGGACAAGCCGCGGCTTTATAACGGCAAGCCTGCGGTAACGCGTCAGGGTATCGCCAGGAATGCAGCGCGCTTGGTGCGTGAAGGCACCTATTGCAATCTGGGTGTGGGTATTCCAACCATGGTTTCGAACTATCTCAAAGGACGGGACGTGATTCTGCATGCAGAAAATGGCGTGCTGGGTTATGGCGAAATGGTTACCGATGATAAAGATATCGATCCGGATGTATACAATGCCGCAGGTCAGTTTGTGGCGTTGCAGCCAGGCGCGTCGTTTTTTGATAGTGTGACATCGTTTGAAATGGCGCGCGGCGGGCATATCGATACCGTGATACTGGGTGCGTACGAAGTTGATCAAACCGCGAGCGTTGCGAACTGGAGCACGGCGGATGCCAAGCGCGGTGGCATCGGTGGCGCGATGGATTTGCTTTCGGGCAAAGGCGATTTGATCATCGTGCTTGAACACACCGACAGCAAAGGCCGACCCAAGCTGCGCAAGCAATGCACTTACCCGCTGACGGGGCAGGGCTGCGTGAGCTTTGTGGTGACTGATCTCGCGGTGATGCGCTGGGACGGCAAGCGTTTTGTGATTGACGCGGTGGCACCGGGCTTTACCGCAGATGAAGTTATCGCCATGACGGAGATGGAGCTCGTTGCAGGGCCGAACGTGCGCGACATGGAATGATCCGGCTGTCACGGATTGCAGCGACCATTGTTACCATGGCTGCCATCGCTGCCATCGCTTTGCCGATGGCAGCTTATGCGCAATCGTACCCGAGCAAATCCGTGCGCATGATTATCGGTTTTCCTGCGGGTAGTTCCAGTGATGTGGTGGGGCGCATTGTTGCGCAAAAGCTTGGCGATGGTTTGGGGCAATCCGTGGTGTTTGAAAATCGTCCGGGCGCTGGTGCGAATATCGCTGCCGAGGTGGTGGCGAAGTCGCCGCCTGATGGTTACACCACGTTGTATGCGAATACCGGAATCGCGGTTGCCGCCACCGCGTATGAGAAGCTTGGTTACGACGCCTTGCGCGATCTGGCAACGGTGGGGCAGGCTGCGGCAGGGCCGCATATTCTGATTGTGAATCCATCGCTGCCAGTGAAATCATTGAAGGATTTGATCGCACTCGCCAAAGGCAAGCCGCGCCAGATGAATGTGGCTTCGTCGGGTGCGGGCAACTCTGATCACTTTGCTTATGAGTTGTTTCGCTCGATGACCGGCGCCGAGATGACCCATGTTGCGTACAAGGGTGGCGGGCAGGCGACAGTGGATGTTATCAGCGGGCAAATGTCGGCGTATTTCTCCGGCATGGCCGGTGCTTTGCCGCATATGCGTACTGGCCGGGTTAAGTCGTTGGCGGTAACCGGTGGCAAGCGTTCAGCGATTGCGCCGGATGTACCGACCATGGCGGAAGCGGGCGTGCCAGGGTACGAGCATTTGTTATGGAATGCCGTTTTGGTTCCGGCCGCAACGCCGAAAGAAGCGGTGCGACGTCTGGATGCCGAGCTTGCCAAAGTAGTGAACGCCGCTGATCTGCGTGAGCGTTTAGCTGCGTTGGGCGTCGAGCCGGCAAGCCGCAATGCCGAGCAGATGGCTGCCTATCTCAAAAGCGAAATCGACAAGTACGGAAAAATCGTGCGTGCGATTGGTTTGAAAATTGAATAGCACGAATGGTTTGGCGAGAGATTTCGTAACTAATTGGTTTTATTGGTATTTTTAAATAGCCGATTTAACGCCAGACGAAACGGCCACAGGTATAACCGGCTTACACTGTGCCACTGACCATCCGTTTCGTCCCCCAGCCCCATCTTGAATGTTTCAGGTTGAGTCGACGGTACGCGTAACGTGCCATACAGTCGATCCCACACAGCGATTTCAAAACCGCGATTGCATCCCCAGTGTTGCGGCTCTGCGCTGTGGTGCAGTTGATGGTGAGCCGGACTGATCAGCCAATGATTAAGTTTATCGCCATACGACAACCACACCTGCCAGTGCCGCAGATTGCCGATGAGATTGCCAATCCAGAATAGAACGTGCAGCCCGAGAAAAGTGTACACGCCGACGCTGCTGTCGATGAAGCGGTGAAACAGCCACGCCATCACCCCCGTAGTGAGCGCCGAACCCCATGCCATCACCGCAAGATCAACTGGATGCGCACGAAAGCTCGTCATCGGGGTGAGCACTTCGGCCGAGTGATGTACTTTATGAAACTCCCACAGCACCGGCACATCGTGCAGCAGACAGTGCGCCACAAAGCGCCCGAAGTCATAGGCGATAAAAAATAACAAGGTGTAGGCAATTTTTATTGCGATGCCGGGCGGGAGGTTACTGGAAGCGGCGGGCAAGAGTCCGGTCATGCCATCAAGCCATTGGGCCAGGGCATTTTCGCTAATCAGCAGCGGCGCCATCAGTATTGGAAACAGCACCGCATTCACCAGATAAAAGCGGTAGTCAACGCGGGCGGAAGGGTGCCACCACAGGGCTTTCCCGAGATAGCGCTGGCGAAACTCGCGCCATGTGGCTACGCCGCTCTCGTGTAGTTGCGCATAGCCAAAATGCCAGGCCAGCGCGCCGATCAGCAGCGTTGATAGCAGAAACGGCCAGTACAGAAACGAGTCGCGTTGCAGGAAAAAGAGTAGCGCCTTGGTGAAGAAAAAGACAACCTTAAAAAGCAACACCTGCAAATACTGAAGCGTCGCAGGATCAATCATGCTCAGCAGGGAATCCAGTTCGGAAAATCGTCCGTGACGAGCGTACCCTTGCGAATATCGCTGCCGCGTATCACATGACCCATCAGGCCGGGATCATCGATGCGCACGCTGACGCCGTCGTCCTCGACAGTCATTACGGTGCCCTTGATACGCTCCAGGGTGGCGATGCCGACTTTCATTTCGCGGCATACGCTTATGCCTGGGCGCGCGACGGCGGCTTTCGCTTCGACATAGGCACGCGCGCGCGCGAGCATCATCGGCGTGGCAGGGCCGGTGGGTTGATCGTATTCCCACGGGCCGGTGTAACGGTCGCCGGTTGACCAATCGTAAGTGCCGTGGCCGTGGCGCTTATCGTTGAGGAAGGCCCCGGTGTATTTTTCACCGGGCCATGCCGTATTGGTGCCCCAGATGTAGCTGCCAGCGCCTTCTTTGCGGTCTTCCACGAATTCGCCTTCGTAGCGGTCACCGGTGGCTGGCCAGATTTTTATGCCTTTGCCGTGTTTTTTGCCCGCTTTGAAATTGCCGCTGTAGCGTGCGATTCCACTGGCTACTCCTGCGCCTTCGGCCACTCCGTTCAGACAACCGCCGCCATAACTACCTTGTAGTTCGTGATCCAGCACCTTGCAAGTGGTGGGCGTGGGTTGGCTCAAAACCACGGGCGCGCAGAGTAGTAGGGTTAAAACCAGCCAGCCTAACGAGAGCAGGCGCACATGGACATAGGCTGACAGTGAAGCACGCCTCATTTGGCAAATTGCTCGACAGAAGAGAATTTATTAAATACCTTTAAAAACAATCGGTTACTCACGGCGTATCCCATGCCAGGCTAATGCCGTTACGGCTGATGGCGACGCGCGGCGCGTATTTGTTGTCGGCACGCGACGACTCCCAAAACAACCTGCCGATGCCGTAGCCGAGCAGACTACCCGTAACTGCATCAGAAACCCAGTGCTCGCGGCTGCCCACGCGCGCTATCGTGGTCAGCGCCGATAGACCATACAGCCACGGCATATCGTACTCCAGCGCAAACGGCGTGGCGACAGCCCAGGCGACGGAGGCGTGACGCGATGGGAATGCGCTGTTGCGGTTGTCGCCACTGAAGCTGTTGAAGTTGTGCGTTCCCAGGCCGTCTTCAGGGCGTGAGCGGCCCACTGCATATTTGATACCGGTGGCGAGCAACGCCGCAGATACGCCAGCTTCGGCGGCGGCAAAGCCCGTGCGTGAGCGCTTTGGGTCGCTGCCATCCAGCGCCACCAGTGCCGCACCTGCGAGACCTACCCAAGGCAGGGCATTGCCCACTTTAATGCCGTTTTTGATCGCGCGACTATTTTGGTGATCTTTGGCAAACTGAAACGCGCGCTTATCCATCGCGCTACTGGCAAAAATGGCGCCGGCAGTTGCGACACCAATAGCGCCCGCTTGCTCCCAATTCATGTCTAGCGCGGTGCGGCCCGCATTGGCAAGATCATTGGCGACGCGCTTGGGCGACACTGTTTCGGGAATTACTGCGGAAAAAATCGGCGCCTTGGCTTCGGTATCCAGATCGTCGAAGCGTTCCAACGGATTGTTTTGACGGGCAGCAGGAACGAGGTAACTGACCGTGACGTAGTTCGCGAGTTCGGTGGCGCTGACTGAGCCGCCAAAGTAACGGTTCAAGCGGTCGAGATCGAAGAATTCGTAAGTCACAAGCGGATCGGCGCGCGAAGCGAAGGTTATTTTTATCTCGCGGGTTTCCAGCGGTGCCAGTGGCGCAACGGTGCGCACTGCGCGGCCTACCGCGCGGCTGACAGGCGTGATGCTGTCGTTCGACAATGCAATCGTTAGCTGGTTGGACTGATTGTAGTTGATCGTAATGTTGCGATAGCCCTGGCGGTTAAGCGCTTCGACCAATTGGTATTCGCTGTTACTGCCTGACGAAAATTGGGCTACAGAAGGCTTTTGCGTGATACGTGTGTAGGGTTCTGTGCCTGTGGATCTGGGAACCCACTTTTCACGCTGATCTGGAGGTATTAAGGATTCGTTAGGTATGGGCGCTGATTTTACGTCCAGTAGGCGGGCATTTTTCGCATTGGTCACGCCATAAAGCGCATTGCTTCTTGCCAGAAACGCGCCACCGTCGCGCGTTAAGGGCTTCCACACCCAATTGCCTACAAATCCGGTAGTACGAGTTAGTATCGCGTCAAAGGGAATACTTAGATAAATACCCTTATCAAAACTGCCTTCCCCAAACTGGGCAGCAGTTACATTTGTTTTGGTGGCGAAAGCACCCATCGAAACGCCATTTTTGAACATGCGCCCAACTTGAAGGGTAGCGCCCAAATCGCCCGCGAGATAGCGCCCTGCACTTGCGATCGCCGTAACATCGTTCCATCCTGTATCCCAGTAAAGCGACACATGTCCAGTGCTCGTGCGATAGCCGGTCTGGGGCCCGGCATTCTGGAAGGAAAAGTTCTGCCGGAAATCCCTTTGTTTCACTTCATTCACATCAATGCCTACCGCGAGGCGGCTCGCGAATGGTCGGTACAACCACTCGCCACCGACGCCGGCAAACATTTCTTCCAGGAAGCCGCCATATACACTGTAGTATTGGTTATCAGTCAGTTTGCCGACATGCGTTAGTTGAAGATTTGGTACGGTGAGCCTCGCATCCTTTAAATAATCACGTAATAGCGTTCTGACGCGTGGCAAATTTCCATTGTCGCTACCCTGATTGAATTTATTGTAATTGTCGACAATCCTGAGGCGCAGGCTGCCGTCAATCCAGGTGTCGTCACGCAATCTCAGGCGCGCAGTTTCCTGAGCATAAATTTGAAAAAGAACGAATGCGTCTGGTCCCCCGATTGTTTGCCCGTAGCCAAACCTTAGACCGTGATCAAATTTTGATCGCGGGTTGGCGTACAGAACATTCGCGGATTCTTCAGCCTTGGAAGGTGTCCTGGCCGTTATAGCGACTTGCTGCTCGCGAGGTGTGACCGGTTGTGTTTGTGGTCGAACCCAAGCATCACGATCAATCACATGCTCCGCAATCTCCTGGCCGCGTGCGCGATATCTGAATACAAATCGATCAACGGATGCGGGAGCATCGCGATGCAGTACGGCCGCCGCTTTGTCAAGCCGCTCGCGCCAATAAGGGGCGCCAGTATCATCCATGATCAACCGTAACTCTCGTTCGCTCCCTTCAATGCTTGTCACATTCCAATTGGTCTGAGTTCTGATTTCCTGAGCAGTGGCGGGCCAGTCCATTTTGGGCTGACGGGGTCGCGAGTCAGCCACGGTGACTGGTGCTGGATCGCTGATTTTAGGCGTAGAAAGCCCGTCAAGCTGTGCGTGCAACGAGAGTCCAAGCATAACCGTATTTCCGCGCTCGACCCCCAAAGTGATGTCAGCATATTTAGCTGCTTTGAAGATGACGCCGAAATTCCACGGCGAGTTGCGTTTTTGATTATTCGCTTGCGGCTCGTTTTGATAATTGTTGCTGTCGTATTCGAGTTTGAGCGCGACTTTTTCCAAAGGGGTTTGGTACTGGACGCCGCCAAATGGTTTTGCTGCGCCCCGGAAGTAGTTTTTTACATTGAAATTTCCGCCTTGACCAAACGCTGTGTTGCGTGATTGCCCAGCCAGATAGCCCCAGCCTAACCCAAAGCTCCAATCCAGCATGTCGGTGCGTTTGTTGGCGACTATGTATTCCCCGGAAAAAAGACCCGTCCCAGCCGCATCGCGCACGCCAATTGCGATTTGCGGCACGTATGCGGACTCGGGCCAAAGACGCGCTTTAATGTCTATACTTTTGTCTTTATTGCTTTGTGTCGTGTTAAAGACGC
>CANKUB010000184.1 GCA_947486575.1 Betaproteobacteria bacterium
ACCGACTTTCCAGATCACCACCACGTTAACGGTAGGGCAAAAACGCGCCATCGCACTGATCGATCAAATCAAACCGTAGACAGAACGCGGAACCTCATTTACGGCTGCTTGAGGGGAGAAACTCGGCTTTTTGAAGGGGGAACTTCAGTTTAGCGAAGCATGCTCACATCAGATGTATCAACGTCGGCGCGAAAAACCCGATCATCGCAAATGCCACGCCCAGCGCACCCAGGCTCATGGCGGCCCACATCAGGAACGCAACGCCGGTAATCACATTCGCTGATGCCAGCACAATGGCGATTTGCAGCGCACCGGACGCCACTTCGTATTGATGATAAGCCGCCAGGGCGCGGTCACGTTTTTGCTCCGACACCTTGGCACGCGCCGCGAGTTCTTTGCGGCCCTCTTGTTTCTCAGGCTCGCTTTCATAACGCGCGGCGGTTTTGCGCCAGGCAGCAACACGCTTTTCAAGCGCAGCTTTGGCCTCTGGCGTGGTGGCCATCTCGGCTTCCGTTTCCAATGCTTCAGCAGCCGTTTGCAATGTGGTCTGGCGTATGCTCTTTGCCTGAAAAAATGACCATAAATTTGACGCTTCGATATTGCGGCTCAATGCCTCGGTTTGCGCGCTACTGCCCAGCGTTTCTGAAAATGCCAGAAACGCCGCCAACACTGCAATCAATAGCGCAACTTTCTTATTGGATGGATCAATGTGACCTGCGCCGGACATATTTTTTCTCCTCGTAAAATGGATAGCGGGATTGCGCCGGGCGGTAGCTTACAACATTCGCGGGCTCACAAGACGTGCCGCACATCAACGTTGTTCGGCGCGAATGTCGATTGGACGTTGCGCTGGCTATTGCAGCGCTATTGTCACACTATAGTCACACTATGGCGCGACCGCATCCAATTGCCGCAATGCATTCTCTGATTGCGCGATCAACCGGGCGCTAGCGGCGTGCAGTCGCTCAGCTGCGGGCATATCGCCCAATCCTGTCAGGCGCTCCAGTTCGGAAAACAGTTCGCCCAAGGCTTGCGCACCCAAGCCCAGACTTCCGCCTTTGAGACTGTGTGCGAGATGCTTGATTTCATCGATTGGCACACCACCAGCGTATGCCTGCATCGCAACGGAAAACCGCGACAAGTCGCGCGCAAGATTATCCAGCATGCGTTTATAGGCTCGCGGGTTCGACTCATGCAGCATATCGCGGATATCGCGAGCGCGTGTTTCGTCCAAAAGTGGGGATGATTTACATTCAGGCACGGGCACGGTTACTGGTTCGGGGTCTATCAAGGGTCTCGCTCGGCGACAAGGGCGGAGCGACCTGTACCACACAGTGTGCGCCCGTCTATCGCTTAGGATATTTACATAAAAACATGTAAAACCTTCGATCTTGAAGTAATTTTACCGTGACGTTTGGCACAATAGTTAAAGAAAATTGTCGCGACTCGGTTTTTAACAATTTTTCACAAACTGCTTGAATGGCCGATTGCGCACCATATCGCGCCCCGAAGTGCTGCCCTAACCGCCCGTTAGCACATCGGATGAACACTGTCGCAGCAGCCGCAGCAGCGCATTGGCCTTGTCGAAACTCTCTTGATACTCGGACTCAACCTGCGAATCGGCAATGATGCCACCGCCCGCCCAAAACCGTACCGTGCCGTGTGACACCGTTAGCGTGCGTATGGCAATATTGGTGTCCATGCCGCCATCAAAACCAATGTAGCCGATGGCGCCGCAGTACACGCCGCGCCGCGCCCGTTCGACTTCATCGATGATCTGCATGGCGCGTAATTTTGGCGCGCCGGTAATCGAGCCGCCAGGAAAGCATCCGCGCAATAGATCAATCGCATCACGCCCTGCCTTCAACTGCCCGGTGACGGTGCTCACCAGATGATGCACGGTGGCGTAACTTTCCACGTCGAACAAACGCGGCACTTTGATTGACCCCAATTCGCAATTTTTGGATAAGTCGTTGCGTAGTAAATCGACAATCATCACATTCTCGGCGCGGTCTTTTTCGCTCACGAGCAAGGCTTCGGCAAGCTCGGCATCAAGCCGCGCGTGGCCTGCGCGCGGCCGCGTACCTTTGATGGGTTTGGTTTCCACCGCACCGTTTTCCACACGCAAAAATCGCTCCGGAGACGATGATAAAACCTGCGCATACGGTGTTGATATATAAGCTGAAAATGGTGCTGGATTCATCACGCGCAATGCCTGATACGCGAGCCACGGATCGCCACTCGCAGCCGCCGAAAAGCGCTGCGCGAGATTGACCTGATAGCAATCACCATCCTGAATGTATTGACGGATGCGGCGAAATGCACGCCCGTACGACTCACGCGTGTGACTGGACACTACATTGGACATCACACGAAACGGCACACGCTGGCGTTCCGCTGGCGGGTGGGTAAAACGTGTTACCAGCGCATTCCACTTGATATCGGTTTCCGCATCGCGCCCTTGCCCCACCAACCAGCATTTTTGCTCACGATGATCGACCACCACAGCCCAATCGTAAATGCCGATGGCCACATCGGGAATGCGTTCCACCGCCGCCGCGCGCGACGGCAAATGCGCGCCTTCAATGCGCCGCGCCACATCGTAGCCGAAGTAACCGATAGCACCACCGCAGAATGGCAGCTCGTTCGTCAATGCAGGATCGATTTCCAGATGCTGCCGCAACAATTCAAACGGATCGTCGCGTGACAGCGCAATGCCGTCCGCGTGAATTTCCGTCAT
Organism: Betaproteobacteria bacterium; assembly: GCA_947486575.1. GTDB lineage: Bacteria > Pseudomonadota > Gammaproteobacteria > Burkholderiales > SG8-41 > UBA5216. The sequence goes on from CANKUB010000184.1 coordinate 2,741, forward strand.
TTGCCCGCGCGTGATCAGTCGGATGTATGGCTGCGCAGCAATAATGTCATAGCGCGATTGGCCAGGGTGATGCTGCCCGCTATCGAGAAACACCGCCCACGGCAAATCCGCAACCGCCTCAAACAGACTGGCGCTGTTTTCACGATACGGCAACTCGCTGCGTAGTGGGACTGACATGGTGTTGTTCGGTGTTACTCGGTGTTTGACGGGCGCAATCGAGATTGTGCCCGAAAAGATTTCATCAGGCTGTCATTTAACATTTGTACAGTGATTGCGCCGACAATCTACGCCAAATTAATAATGTTTAAAAACAAATACTTACAAACAATCCTCGCATTACTACTGAGCGCACTTACACCACTGCCCGCACACGCCGCGCAGTTCAGCTTCGCCGCAATAGGCGACACGCCCTACATTTTGCCTGGCGATTTCGAGCGCTTTGGTCGCTTGATCGAACGCATCAACAGCACGCGCGCAGCGCTCACCATTCACGTTGGCGATATCAAGCCCGGCAACTCGCGTTGCAGCGACGAACATTTCGCAAAAATCTCGGATATGTTCGCAACGTTCAGCGCACCGCTGATCTACACACCGGGCGACAACGAATGGACGGACTGCCATCGCGCTGATAACGGCGGCTTTGATCCGATAGAGCGGCTTGCCAAACTGCGTGAAATGTTTTTCGCCGATCCAGCGCAAAGCCTCGGTCGCAAAAAAATCACGCTCGAACATCAAGGCAGCGATTCACGCTTTGCCGCGTATATTGAAAACCGTCGCTGGGAACGCGACAACGTGCTGTTCGCCACCCTGCACATCATCGGCAGCAACAACAATCTGCAGCGCGATCAAACAGCGGTCAACGAATACATCGCGCGCAACGCCGCGAATCTGGCGTGGATGGCAGCAACCTTTGAAGCAGCACGCGAGCGCAACGCCAAAGCGGTGGTGCTGGCGTTTCAGGCCGATCCACGATGGGAGTTCGATGGACGCGACGATCAGCGCGCAGGCTTTGTCGATACGCTAACCGCACTGCGGCAACACGCGCACGCCTTCGACAAGCCGGTGCTGGTGATACATGGCGACCGGCATCGTTTTGTAATCGACAAACCGCTGTATCACGGGCGTCAGTTGATTTACAACGTCACACGTGTGATGGTGTTTGGCGACACTGAAGTGCAAGGCGTGATGATTAACGTGGATACCGATGATCCAGAAATATTCAGTTTCAAAACGCTGAGTGTGCCGGAGAATATTCCGGCACCGAATCCAAAACTTTAGCAGATCAGTACACCACCACACTGCGTATCGACGTACCTGCGTGCATCAAATCAAAACCCTGATTGATATCCGCAAGTGCCAGTTTGTGCGTAATCAAATCATCAATGTTGATTTTGCCATCCATATACCAATCGACAATTTTCGGCACATCGCGCCGCCCCTTCGCACCTCCGAACGCGGTGCCTTTCCACACACGGCCCGTGACTAACTGAAACGGTCGCGTTTTGATTTCCTGCCCTGCGCCTGCAACGCCGATGATTACCGATACGCCCCAGCCTTTGTGGCAGCACTCCAGCGCCGTGCGCATGACATCGACGTTGCCGATGCACTCGAAACTGTAATCCGCGCCGCCCTTGGTCAAATTCACCAGATATGCCACCAAGTCGCCTTCGATTTCTTTCGGATTCACAAAATGCGTCATGCCGAATTTACGCGCAAGCGTTTCGCGCGCGGGGTTCAAGTCCACGCCGATAATCATGTTCGCGCCCGCCAACCTTGCGCCTTGAATCACGTTCAGCCCTATGCCTCCCAAGCCGAACACCACCACGTTCGCGCCCGGCTCAACTTTCGCGGTGTTAATCACCGCGCCGATGCCGGTGGTAACGCCGCAGCCGATGTAGCACACCTTGTCGAACGGCGCGTCTTCGCGGATTTTCGCCAGCGAAATTTCCGGCACCACGGTGTAGTTTGAGAAAGTCGAAGTGCCCATGTAATGAAACAGTTTTTTGCCGTCGAGCGAAAAACGGCTGCTGCCGTTGGGCATTACGCCCTGACCTTGCGTCACGCGGATTGACTGGCACAGATTGGTTTTTTCGGAAATGCAGTAATCGCATTGACGGCATTCGGGTATGTAAAGCGGAATCACGTGGTCACCCTTTTTAAGCGACGTCACACCCTGCCCTACATCCACCACGATGCCTGCGCCCTCGTGACCGAGGATTGCGGGAAACAAACCCTCCGGGTCCGCGCCCGACAAAGTAAATTCATCGGTATGGCAAATGCCGGTGGCCTTGATTTCCACCAGGACTTCGCCCGCTGCTGGGCCTTCGAGATCAACGGTTTCGATCACGAGCGGTGCGCCCGCTTTGTGCGCGACTGCGGCTTTGACTTTCATGGCATCTCCTGAAACTTGCGGTGTGCTTGATGGGGAGGATTAAACCAATTAACGTTGGCACTGGCAAGGAACGCTGAACGCTGCGCGTTGTGGTGTGTCTATCCGAGTGATACGATGAACAGATTGCGTGTGATGAAAGATTGCGCTATGCGAAGAATCATTGGATTGCTGGTGCTGTGGATAGCGGGCTGCGCCTCAACGCCGCAAGCTACGCGCGAGCGCGATACCGAAGCCAAACAATTCGGCAGTAGTCCAGCCACAGCCACGGTATATATTTATCGCACCAGTGCCGCGCCCGACGAAACGGTGTTGTGGATCGACGACCGGCTGATCGGTGCAACGCTGCCTTACAGCTATTTTCGCGTGCAACTTGATGCGGGCCCTCATGTTTTCACGGGCCTGGCCGCCGATGCCGGGCGGCTGGCGCTCGAAACCCGGCCTGGCAAGGTCTATTTCGTAGAGCATGCCATTTCGGCCGGGCAATCCCATTTCCGGCCTGTAGCGGCCGAAATGGGCAAAAAAGTGGTCACTAATTGCTGCCATTTACTCGAATCATGGGCGCCCGGGCAAAGACCCTTGCTTCGATAGCCAAAATCGTCGATAATCCGCACCCTTTTAGTTCCTTTCTTCCCTTTATTTGGCTCCGGCAAAACCCGGTAGGATGCAACCATGAAATCCGAAATTCACCCTGAATACAATGAGATGGCCGTCGCATGCAGTTGCGGTGCCAAGTGGACAACCGGCTCGACCCTGGGCAAAGACCTGCATGTCGAGGTTTGCTCGTCTTGCCACCCTTTCTATACTGGCAAGCAAAAGATCGTCGATACCGCTGGCCGGGTTGAGCGCTTCAACCAGAAATACGGCGCACGCACACCGGCCACCAAAGCCGCAGCGCCTGTTGCTGTTGCCGCAGATACGGCTGCCGCGTAATTCGCTTATAGTTTTGCAGGCACGTTTTCAAGGGCAGCCCAAGTAACTTTGGGCTGCCCTTTGTTTTTGTAGACACAGAAAAACACTGGAAATCAACATGAAAAAATTTCGTATCGCAGTGATCCCCGGCGACGGCATCGGCAAAGAAGTCATGCCCGAAGGCCTGCGCACGCTTGAAGCGGTGGGCCGCAAATTCGGCATCGAATTCCAGTTCGACGAATTCGACTGGAGCTGCGATTACTACGCCAAGCACGGTGTGATGATGCCCGAAGACGGCCTGGAGCAACTCAAAAAGCACGATGCCGTTTACTTTGGCGCAGCCGGCTGGCCTGCCACCGTGCCCGATCATATTTCACTGTGGGGGCTGCTGATCCCGTTCCGCCGTGGCTACGATCAATACGTAAACTTGCGCCCCGTGCGCCTGATGCCCGGCATGAAATGCCCGCTCGCCGACCGCAAGCCCGGCGACATTGATTTTTGGGTGGTGCGTGAAAACAGCGAGGGCGAATACTCGTCCGTAGGCGGACGCATGTATGCGGGCACCGAGCGCGAATTCGTCACGCAAAACGCGGTGTTCTCGCGCACTGGCACCGATCGTATTCTGAAATACGCGTTTGATCTGGCCGCTACGCGCCCGAAAAAACATCTCACTTCTGCCACCAAGTCCAACGGCATTTCAATCTCGATGCCCTATTGGGACGAGCGCGTGGCTGAGATGGCAAAAAAATTTCCCGCTATCAAAGTCGATCAGTTTCACATCGACATTCTGTGCGCGCATTTTGTGATGCACCCGGATTGGTTTGATGTGGTTGTTGGCTCTAATTTATTCGGCGATATTTTGTCTGACCTTGGCCCGGCGGCAACCGGCACCATCGGCATTGCACCGTCGGCGAATATGAATCCCGAAAAACTATTTCCGTCGCTGTTCGAGCCGGTGCATGGTTCAGCACCCGATATTTATGGCCGCAAAGTGGCCAACCCGGTCGGCATGATCTGGGCTGGCGCGATGATGCTCGACCATCTGGGTTGCCCGGAAGCAGGTGCCGCTATCGTCAAAGCCATTGAAAACGTTTTGCAGGAAGGTCCGAAAACACCCGATCTGGGTGGCAAGGCGAACACCGCTGATTTGGGCAAAGCCGTGGCGGAAATGTTGAAATAAGTATTAAATAATATTGTTTAAAAACAATTACTTACGTCAATTCTGTTTTTAAAGATTTGCCAGCGACAGCAGTGCCTGTCCGTACTGATTGCGCGCTTCACCATAGATCGGTGCCACCGCTGTAACAAACGATTGGTGCTGTTCAGGCCTGAGTTCGACGATCTCACCGCCTGCGTTGCGAATGGCGATCATCGCATCCTCTTCCTCTTGAATATGCAGGCGACGCTGGAACGCGACGGCATCACGCACCGCAGCGCACATCTCTTTTTGCAGCGCGATGGGCCAGGCATCAAATGTTGGTCGGTGCAGAAAGATCGGGCGCGAAAGGTAAAAGTGATTGGTCGCCGTGTGGAAGCGGTGAAACGTGTGAACGCCGTAGGTGACGGTGTTAAAGAACGGATTCTCCTGAGCGTCGAGCGTACCTGCTTTGACCGCCGGCAATACCTCCGATAAATCCATAACCTTCGGCTTCGCGCCGAGCAAATCGAAAGTGCGCTCCTGCACTTTGCTGGGGAGCACGCGGATTGCCATCCCGTTGATGTCTGTCTGATCATTACCCACAACTTTGCCTTTGAAATCTGGGGCTTGTGAATTGGGGGGATTGTACTTTTGCATAAGCGATGTTACTGTAATGGTGAATTGATTTCATGACGGTATTGCTTGAGCAAGACATCCGACACGCAAGACTGGGCAG
>CANKUB010000185.1 GCA_947486575.1 Betaproteobacteria bacterium
TCCGTCGCGATAACGCCATTGGCGCCCGCGCGATAATCGATGACCATGGGCTGACCAAACATTTCGTGCAGCTTTTGCGTGTAGGGACGCACCACCAGATCAGCCGGGCCGCCGGGCGCAAATCCGACAATCACACGCACCGGCTTCACGGGATAGTCCTGAGCGGCGGCGATGCTCGCCACGAACGCACACGCCCATACGGCACTTCGCATCATACAATCTCCGCGCGGCCGTTGTTGAGTACTACGATGTTGTCTCGCGTCGGCACCGTGCAGCGGAACGACACCACGTTGCCGCTCTTCCACATCTCCGTGCGCAGGGTTTCCCCCGGATACACCGGCGACGAGAAGCGCGCTTCCATACTCTTGAATCGCGCGGGATCGTAGTTGCACAATGTTTTCAGCATGGCGTGTCCTGCCACACCAAACGTGCACAGGCCGTGCAATATCGGACGCGGGAAGCCGACTTTCTGCGCATGCGCCGGGTCGGAATGCAAGCTGTTGTAGTCACCCGACAACCGGTAGATTAGAGCCGCCTGCGGCAATGTCGCCAGATCACAGCTGAATTGTGGCGCTGTTTCCGGCACGGCATGCGGCTGCCGCGACGGGCCGGTCGGCCCATCAAACCCCCCGTCCCCACGGCAAAAGCTGCTGGACACCAGCGTGCTCAACAGATCGCCGGTCTTTTTTTCGTAGACCTTGCGCTCGGTGGTGATCACCGCGCCACGGTTTTTGCCATTCTCGATACCCTTGTCGATCACGCCCGCGAGTTTGGGCACGCCGACCAGCACGCCGTCCACCGGCAGCGGCTTGTGGATGGTGAACGATTGCTCGCCGTGTACGCTCTTGGTGCCAAAGCCGGTATCGGTTTTTCGCAGCCACGCATTAGGCGCAGCCAGCACCACGGCCATGGTCGGCAGGGCCGCCAGATTTTTTTCGTACACGTAGCGCAACTGATTTTCATCCATCGGGTCTGCACCGAGTCCGACCCCCAGCGCATAGAGCATGGTGTCGCGCTGCGTCAGTGTTTGTTCCACTTCGGGAATCTTGTATTTCAACAGACGTTCATAGGCGGCGTGATCAATGGTCATACTCTGCTCCCTGTCAAGTTAGTCAAATTTTCAAATTGAACCCAGACGCTCATAAATGCGCTGTTCCATACTAAAGCCATTGTTGCGGCGGCGCTCGCGCTCTGCAAGTGCACGTTCGGAGGGAATGCGTATTTCGCTCACTCCGGGCTGCAACGGCGTGGCCTTGATTTCAGCGAGCAGCGTAGCGAGATGCTGCTTGAATAGCGGCAACGGCATCAGCAATTCAGGATCGAACACCACGAACAGAAATCCGAAATCCGCAGCCTTGCCATTGGTCAGCGCCGTGCCCGCCATCAAACCCATGGCCTGCGTCATCAGCGACAAGCCAAAGCCTTTGTGCCCGCCAAAGGTGAGCACACTGCCAGCCAGCGCTGCAACCGGGTCGCGTGTGGGATTGCCCTCCACGTCTATAGCCACACCTTCCGGCAGTTGTCGATTCAGCCGCCCGGCGAGAATGACATCACCGTTGTTGATGGCCGAGGTCGCCAGATCAAGCACAAACGGATTCGGTTCACCCGGCAAGCCAAATGCTATGGGGTTGGTGCCCAGCACGGACTTCTTCCCCCCCAGCGGTGCAACCACGTCGCCGCTGCATGCGAAATGCACACAGGCAAAACCGGCGCGCGCGATTTTTTCGGCGTAATACGCGCTGCGTCCGGAGAGCCAACTGTTGCGCATGCCCACCACGGCAAAGCGGCTGATCTTCGCTTTTTCGATGGCCAGTTCCATTGCGCGGTACACCGCGTAAAAGCCCGGATAGTTGCCACCATCCATGCGCGCCGATACGGGCGTTTCGTGTTCAATGCGGATCGCGCTGCGCGGCTTTTTGAAATTGACATGCTCGGCAATCGTAAGCACGCGCGCCAACCCCAGCGCCGGGTAGCCGCACAGTTCGGCATCGATCAGGCTGGCCGTAATGACGCTGGCTTCCTCCGCACTAAAGCCGACGTGCTGGAGCGCGCGTACGCCGATCGCATTGGCTTCCACCAGGGTGAGCATCACGGTTGTCACTGGCATCACCATCGCACAAAAATGAATTTGGTATACATAAGCTATTGTTTTTTATCGTGTTTTATTGAAAGCCGATGCAACAATTACGCGCCCCCCCCCCCCTGTAATGTTTCACGAATCACTGATTCCCGCTACCTTGATGATTTTGCTCCACTTGGCCACCTCTGACCGCATGTAATCGGTAAATTCTCGCGGCGTTGATGGCGCAACATCAACACCCAATACGGCAATCTTCTCATGCACATCCGTTTTCAATGCAGCGGCTATTTCACGATTTAACAGATGGATGGCCGCAGTTGCAGTGCCGCGCGGCGCACTCAAACCATACCAGGTACCGGATTCGAAACCGGGCAAACCACTCTCGGCAATCGTGGGCAATTCGGGCGCAAACATCGTGCGTTTTGCGCTGGTTACGCCCAGTGGCTTGAGTCTGCCACCGCGCACATGCCCCCATGCACCACTGATATTCACCATCGCCACCGGTACCTCTCCTGCAATCAATGCGGTGACGATAGGCCCCGTGCCCTTGTAGGGCACTTGCGTTGCCTTGATACCGGCAAGGTGGTTAAACAATTCATGCGTAAGGTGCCCGATGCCACCACTACCCGTAGAGCCATAATTCAGCGGCTTTGATTTTGACAGCGCAATAAATTCCTTCACCGAATTCGCCTGTACCGCCGGGTGCACCAACAGCAGAAACGGTTGCGAACCGATATACCCTATTGAATCAAAATCCCGTAGCGAGTCATACGGCAGTTGCTTGCTGAATGCTGCTGTCACAGCAAACGAAGCGGTGGCAAACAGCGTGGTATACCCATCCGGCGCAGCCTTCGCCACGATGTTGGCTCCGACCACACCGGCCGCACCGGGCCGGTTGTCGATAACAAACGGCTGCCCGAGGCTTTCACCCATTTTCTGGCACAGAATACGCGCCACCACATCGGAACCACCGGGCGCGAACTGGATGACGACTCGTATGGGGCGGTTAGGATAAGTGGATTGCCCCAGGGCATTTGCCGTCAGCGCCATGACAAAAAACCCCGCTGGCCCGGACCGCTTGAACAGTCCCCACAGCCTGTCGCGCAGTTTTTTCACACCGGGATGGGAAGCCACGGGAATCCTTTAAAATCAGGTTGGTTGATGGTCGCAAATCATATACTGGACATCCGACACTCGCGCAGGCTCATGATGTCGCAATCACCATTGAAATTCAACCTGCGCGGCCAGCGAGAATTACGCCGCAAACCGTTTGATCGTCACCGCCTACGGAGTGTAACGCCATGAAGCTCACATGCCATACCGGGATCTGCTACGCGCTGTTATGTGTTGTGACGTCCAGCGTATGCGCGCAGCCTGCTTCGACCGGTTCGGGACAAGTATTTCCCGTCAAACCCATACGCTTCATCATCGGCCCCAGCTCGGAAGTTCTGCCGCGCCTGCTGGCACAGCGCCTGTCGCAGACGTGGGGCCACCAGGTGCTGATCGATCCACGCACAGGTGGCGGTGGCATCGTGGCTGCGGACACCGTCATGAAATCACCACCCGATGGTTATACGTGGCTACTGAGCACTGCAACCTTTACTGTGAGCGCCAGCCTACTGGCAAATCCACCGTTCGATCTGTTGCGTGATTTTCAGGCAGTGTCGCTGCTCGCCAGTGCGCCGTTCTATCTGATGACACACCCTTCGTTGCCAGTTACAACGGTGAAGGAACTCACGGCATTGGCCAAAGCGCGGCCCGGGCAACTCAACTACGGCACGTCAGGCGTGGGTACGCCGCCGCACATGGCGGCAGAGATGTACAAAAGCATGACTGGCATTAATCTGGTTCACGTGCCGTACAAAGCCGTCGCCGCCGCGATTACTGAACAAATGGCAGGCCAGATACAGGTATCGTTTCAATATGGGCCTTCGAGCCTGCCGCATGTGCGATCCGGCAAGCTGCGCGGACTTGCCGTGACCAGCATCAAACGCTCGCGCTTCGCGACCGAGCTGCCGACGATGGATGAATCCGGCGTTGCTGGCTACGAGATCATCGGCTGGAATGGCATACACGTGCCACAGCGCACGCCCGTGGACATTATCAACAAACTCAATACGGATTTGCGTCAGGCATTGCAGGCGCCTGAAGTGCAGGAACGTCTCATAGCCGCCAGCCTCGACATACACGGCACCACGCGCACAGAGTTCGACGCCTTTGTAAACAGGGATCGTGCGCGCTGGGCGAAGGTGGTCAAGGATGCTGGCATTACACCGGAGTGATGAATTGTTCATTTTGAATTTACGGCCCCTTGCCACGCGGTTCGCAAGGCAAACAAAAGTAACCTTGTCGTTCCCGCGCAGGCGGCAACCCATGACACATTGCCACTTGAGACGGGTTATGGGTTCCCGCCTGCGCGGGAGAGGTATATGTGTAATATGTTGATATATATAGACTTTTTATAGTGAAAATACCCTGTGTATATGTTGTGTATTTATTTTCACAGAATCACCACATTTCGACCGCCATTCGATCATGCTTTGCTTCTCTGGGCAACAGCAATTAGGTACGGGAGTGATTTCATCGCGCGACATCCGACTAATCAAGGAATTGGCTCGCCACAATCGTGCGCGCGCTTTCATCGCTCCACAGTAAACGCTCCGGTTTTCCTCGCATGATTGTTTTCTTGGCGCGCTTGATTTCCTTGGTGTTGGAAATGGGCGAGAGTTTTTTAACTGAGGTTTCTGTCAGGATTTCGCATTTCCGCACAAGCAATCGCACCCATCCGTTTGCATCGGGTTCTTGAAGCACCTCGGCAGTTATCAAACGGTCTCCGAATCGCAATGCTTTCTTTTTCCGTGATCTTTGCGGCTTGTATACACCCTCTTTCCATCGGATGACATCCGCTGCGATGAATGCGCCATCCTCAATCGGAATCCAGTCCACCGCCCAACTCCTTACCTACCTAAGCCATACTACCGCCAGCATAAAGGCAGCTCAAGAGTGTTTTTCATCGAAATAAGTGCGCTATGTTCGAATCGATAATCTATGGGCCGCCCCCTTAAATTATCATAATCTTCAATGCTATTTAGACGGGCACAAGAACGGTGGCGCATGCAGGCAAGTATGCTATGTTGAATGTATATATGCACACAAATTGTAAGTTAGGGATAAAGAGGTGCTAATGATGGAACTCGTAAATTACGACGAGAAAGCGAAGACTTGGACGATTGCGTTCGACGATGCTGAGTTCTTGGACATTCATGCCGTCGTCTCTAGTGTACTAAGCACGTATAAGCAGCAAGACCCCCTTATCATTGGCGTGCAACGCGACCGATTAAAGGAAGTTATGGGGCGGCTTCATGAAATTCTAAAACAGGTAAATGCGTCGGCTCTGCGCAAATAAGCACTCGTAAATCCATCGACTGATGATATCGCCCGTCGCGTTGCGGAGAGTCATGCGTTTGATGATCATGTTGTCAGGGAGAAGCAATTCAAAGATGAGGTTCTTGGAAAAGTGCTCTCGATTGAAACTCGGGAAGACATGCAAAAGCATGTTGCGATGGTAGCTGGAACACGGGTGCTTCAAAGTTGATTTTTGGTACTTGCTACGGATTGACCTTGACAGATGTTGGTAATTATGCCAACATTTAAAGAGAGAGGAAGATTAAGAATGCGGGCGATTCGACCGGTATCGTGGCTCACTGCGGCGCGTAAAGGTTTCGAGGACTTTCCTGAAGGTGCGCGGGAGATCGTTCTTGATGCATTGAGCCTAGCCGCCGAGGGTGGAAAGGCAGGGATAGCCAAGCCGATGAAGGGGCTTGGGTCGGGCGTATTTGAAGTCGCGCTGCCCTTTCGGGGCAACGCTTTCCGGGTGGTCTATGCGGTACAAATCGGAGACGATCTTTGGGTGATCCATGCGTTTCAGAAAAAATCGACGCAAGGCATTAAGACACAAAAACATGAAATCGATTTGATCAAGGATCGCTTAAAACGGTTGAAGGAGATGTTGAAATGAAAAAAGAACAGTTGGAATTGATTCGCGGAAGCGGAAACATCTATCGCGATTTCGACATAGCGGACGCGGACGTTCGTCAGTTGAAAGCGATCCTGGCTGCCGAAATTATCAAAAAGCTCGATAGAGGCGAATTGAGCGTGCGAAAGGCGCAGAGCCTTACGGGCATTGATGCGGGCGACTTCTCACGCGTGCGCAACGCCGATTTCCGGCGCATTAGCGTTGAGCGTCTTATGGCGATGATCAACGGGCTTGGCTCGCGGGTCGAGGTAAAAGTCAAAGTGCGGCGCAGTGCTCCGGTTGAACACGCAGTGACAGTGTAGAGCAATCCACTCAAAACGGATGTAAGTAAGATGCGTATATCAATTTTGTGCCAGATTGAATGCGGTCAATAATTACCCTCACCTTATAAGGAACGGACAACCGGTGCGCTATGGCACAGAAGAACAAAAAAGTGCATGCGCTTCAGTCTCCTGAGCTTGCCGGGGGTGCTGGTTTTACGTTCGAAGATGCCGTTGGAGCCTTCTATCTCACGGCACTGCTTGAGGAAGGATATGCGCCCGGCATTGAAAGCCGCATCGTATGCCGCGTCACGCTCCAGCAGCGCAATTTCGGTGAACCTCTCGATGATGTCATTGTCGATTTCCATGACTCGTCTAACCAAGAGGCGCGCCTAAGTCTCCAAGTCAAGAGCGGCCTTACAGTTAGTGCTGCGAAAAGCAATACAGATTTTCGCGAGATTATCCGGGATTGCTGGTTGACTTATCAGAAGCCAGAATTTCGCAAAAACGCAGATCGATATGGTGCTGCGGTTGGCAGTATTGCGAAAGATAAAGCACGCGCCCTGCGATCACTTTGTGAATTCGCGCGCGAAAGCGTGACGACCAGCCACTTTGAGGCTCGGTTTGCAAAAGGTGGAAATGCCAGCGTGTCTTTGAAGGCTCTCAGAAAAGACATTATTAAACTGCTGACCGCTGCAAAGACGAGCGGGCCATCTGAGCAAGAAGTTCACGAATTTCTTGCGCATTTCGTTTTGATTGAGTTTGATTTTCTGCATTCCGGTGCCGCTCACCCGGCGGAGGCTATGAATCGCCTGCGCGAATGTCTTGTCACAGATCAGGCGGGACAGGCCCCACTGCTTTGGATGACGCTTTGCCGGATGGTGCGTGAGTCTGCTGGTAAGTCGGGTGAGTACGACCGTATCCGGCTGGTGCGCGAAATATCCCGCGTTGTGCATCTTCGCGGAGCATTGTCATTGCGGGATGATTTTGAAAAAATCACTGCACTCGCTCATACGTGGGCAGCGGATATTCAGAACGATGTCGGTGGTGCGCACTTAGACCGCACGGCTCTTGCTGCGACTTTAGAGAAGTCCATTGAGGAGTCTCGCTTCACTCAGATTATAGGTCTGCCTGGCAGCGGCAAGTCCGTTTTGCTGCGTCAACGGGTTGATGCTGATCTAGGGCGAGGCCCCGTGATGTTCTTGAAGTCAGACAGATTGGAAGGGAAAAGCTGGGCCAGTTTTGCGAGTGCAAATGGGCTTTCCGGCGCGTCGCTAACAAGGTTGCTTGTAGAAATTGGGGCGATAGGGTCTAAAACGCAGCCCTTTCAAGGTGATTAATAGAAGCGGTGGAGCGCAAGGGTTCCCGCCAATAATCTGAATGAATTGAAAGACTTGCCGTAAGTATCGCTGTACTTTTTCGCCGGTGCCAAGCAGACTCTTAGCGTTGACAACAACGTGGAGAGA
>CANKUB010000186.1 GCA_947486575.1 Betaproteobacteria bacterium
CGCGCACGTTTGCTACTGTCACGGCGCTCCTGCTCCACGCCGTCGAGATACGCTTGCGTGATGTCGCCAGTGACATACATGCCGTCAAAACACGACGCCTCGAATTTTTTCACCGCCGGGTTGACGCTACGCACATCAGCAATCAACGCATCGAGATCTTGATAAATCAATTCATCACAGCCGATTTCGCGCGCGATTTCTTCGTCGCTGCGCTGGCTGGCGATCAACTCTTCGCGCGTTGGCATATCGATGCCATACACATTGGGAAAACGCACCGGCGGCGCGGCGGAAGCAAAATAAACTTTACGCGCGCCTGAATCACGTGCCATTTGCACAATCTCGCTGCTGGTGGTGCCGCGCACGATGGAGTCATCGACAATCAGCACATTCTTGCCGCGAAATTCCATGTCGATCGCGTTCAATTTCTGCCGCACCGATTTACGCCGCACCGCCTGGCCGGGCATGATAAACGTGCGTCCGATGTAACGGTTTTTAATGAAGCCTTCGCGATACGGCAAATCCAGATGTTTAGACAACTGCATCGCTGCCGGACGGCTGGAGTCCGGTATCGGGATCACCACGTCAATGTCGAGATTGGCGTGCTGACGTTTGATTTTATCCGCAAGACTCTCGCCCATTCGCAGGCGCGCTTCGTAAACCGAGATGCCGTCCATCACCGAATCAGGCCGCGCCAGATACACAAATTCAAAAATACACGGATTGAGCGACGACATCGCCGCGCATTGCTGGCTGTAAAACTGGCCATCCATATCGATGAATATCGCTTCGCCCGGCGCCACATCGCGTACCACTTCATAGCCCATCGCATCCAGCGCTACACTTTCCGACGACACCATGTATTCAAAACCGGTGTCCGTTTCAATGCGACCAAAAATCAGCGGGCGTATGCCGAACGGATCACGAAACGCCAGCATGCCGTACCCCGCTATCATCGCCACCACGGAATACGCCCCCTGGCAACGGCGATGCACACCTGAGACCGCAGCAAAAATCGTCGCCGGATCAAGCTTGTAATTGGTAGCGTTGTTCTGCAGCTCGTGCGCCAGAACATTGAGCAGCACTTCCGAATCCGAGCCGGTATTGACGTGGCGCAAATCAGAACGGAACAAATCAATTTTGAGTTGCTCGGTATTGGTGAGATTGCCATTGTGGCCGAGCACAATACCGAAGGGCGAATTCACATAAAACGGCTGCGATTCCGCTACGGATGACGCCGTACCCGCTGTCGGATAACGCGTGTGCGCAATGCCCGCATGACCGCTTAGCGCGCGCATATTACGCGTGCGAAACACGTCACGCACCATGCCCATGCCACGATGCGAATGAAAGTTTGCGCCGTCGGCGGTAACAATGCCCGCTGCGTCCTGCCCGCGATGTTGCAGCACCAGCAACCCGTCATAGAGCAGTTGGTTAACCGGCGTTTTTGCTACGACACCGAGAATTCCGCACATCGCCTGGCCCTTATTGCTGTTGTCGCTACCCGGTTACTTCATTCATACGAAATGTATTTCGCCCAATCCTGCGGCAACCACTGCTTGACCATCACCGCAAGCTTCTCCAAAGGCGCGGCGAGCATAGCATCTTTCCATACCGTCTGGCGCGGCAACGCCGTCAAGCCTGACAGCAACACGAATACCAGCACCACCAGCAATCCGCGTGCAAGGCCAAACAGGCCACCCAGCAAACGGTCTTCAAAACCCAGCCCTGCGCTCTTGATGAGCTTTGACGCGAGCAGCGCGATCACGCTCATCACAATCAACACCACAAAAAAAACTGCGGCAAATGCCGCCAGCACGCGCCAGCTATCATCAGGAATCTGCTTGGCCAGCAGTGCCGCCGCGTCACCACCGTAAACACTGGCGGCAAGAAAAGCCAGCGCCCAACTGGCCAGCGCAATCACTTCACGCGTAAATCCGCGTAACAGCCCCAGCAACACCGAAAATCCGGTGACCGTCAGTACCGCATGATCGAACAGCGTCATCGCCAGCGCTATTGTTGAACGCTACTGCGTCGCAACTTTGCCTTCCAGACCCACCGTCGCCAATTTCGCGCGTGCCTTCTCGGCTTCCTCACGCGTGGCAAACGGTCCTGCGCGAACGCGTGTCACATTGCCTTTGCCCGCCGCCACCACTTCAGTATACGAACGCATGCCAGCATCGACAATCTGTTGTTGAACCTGCTTCGCCTTTTCAATATCGGCCAGCGCAGTTACTTGAATGAAAAAAGTGCCTGGCGCTGGTTTAGTCGCTGCCGGCTTCTCGGCGACTTTTTCTGCTGCCTTCTCAGGCGGCTTCTCTGCAATCGACTTCGGTGCGGCGACCACTGCTGTTTCTTTTTGCGCCTCGATAGTGGGCGCTACAGACGCTTCTGGAGGCTTCATCGGCTCTTTAGCCACGGCCTTCGCATCTGCTGCTGCTTTGCCTGCCGGTGCTGCTGGAACGCTCTTGGCGGCAAAACCACCCTTGGCGTCGGGTGACGGAATCTGAATATTGATTTCCTGCGAGGTCGGCTTGGGATCAGAATCGAGCGCCATCGGCAATACCGCAGCAACCGCAGCAACCAGCACAATAGCGCCGATGAGACGTCGACGTGCGCGCTTTTTAAGCTGGAGTTCTTCTTCGCTGACCGGCTTCGCCATTACGATTCTGCTTTCGATTGATTCGATACAGCCTCACTTTAGAGTCTGCATCGCCTCGGACACTGTGTGAAACGATCCGAACACCAGAATTTTATCATCAACCTGTGCTGCGTCGCGCGCCGCGCGCAATGCCGCTGCAACATTTTCATAGCGCGTTACTGCCGCGATGCCCGCTTCAGCGAGTTTTTGCGCGATAACCTCGGCACGGCTACCGCGCGCGCCATCAATCCCCGCGGCAAACCACTGCGTCACCAGCGGCTTGATGATGGCTATCACGCCGTCGATATCTTTGTCTGCCAGCATGGCAAAAACCGCCAGCGTGCGACCGCCGCGAGGCATTTGCTTCAGGCTACTGGCCAGCGCCAGCGCCGCATGCGGATTGTGCGCCACATCCAGAATCACGGTGGGCTGCCCCGGCAGCACCTGAAAGCGGCCGGGGTTTTCAGCGGTCAACAAACCGCTGCGAATATCATTCATTGTCACCGGCAAATGATCACGCAAAGTATCCAGCGCGGCGATGCAAGCGGCCGCATTCGCCAATTGGTACGCGCCGCGCAACGCAGGCCACGGCAGGCCGTGACGCGCGCCACCCGGCCCTTGATAGCCCCACTGCGTAGCTGCTTGCTTCACATCGAAATCACGTCCACGAATCAGCAGTGACGCGCCAATTGCAGCCGCATGTTCCGTCAGCGATTGTGGCGGATCAGCATCCGCGCAAATCGCTGGTTTGCCAGCACGAAAAATACCCGCTTTTTCAAAGCCGATTTTCTCGCGCGTATCGCCAAGGTAATCCATGTGATCCAGCGCAACACTCATCACCATCGCGCAATCCGGTTCGAAAACATTGACCGCATCAAGCCGCCCACCAAGACCAACTTCCAGTATCGCGACATCCACGTGCGCTTCGACAAACAGCCACATCGCCGCCAAAGTGCCAAATTCAAAATACGTGAGTGGCACGTCAACCTTCGCACGCGCCCCCTCGACGGCAGCGAATGCACGCACAAGATCAACGTCACTCGCATCAACACGCGCCACCCGTACACGCTCGTTGTAGCGCAGCAAATGCGGCGAGGTGTAACACGCGGTTTTATAACCCGCCTGATGCAAAATCGCTTCGAGCATCATGCACGCAGAACCTTTACCGTTGGTACCACCGACAATGACTATCGGAAATGGTGTCGCCAACCCAAGCGCGTCTCGCACCACGCGCACACGATCAAGGCCCATCGCAATGGTTTGCGGATGCACGCGCTCGATATACGCAAGCCAACCGTCAAGGGTGCCGGGCAACGCGCTGGGCGGCTGGGACATCACTTCCGTAACTATTTGTTTTTATTGGATATTTTTAAGCCGCTGCAGGCTGTTTTTGCAGCAGCGTCAGCAGATGCGCGAGCTTGTCGCGCATTTCGCGCCGATCAACAATCATGTCGATCGCGCCATGCGTAAGTAAAAACTCGGCACGCTGAAATCCCTCGGGCAGCTTTTCGCGTACAGTTTGTTCGATTACGCGCGGCCCGGCAAAACCAATTAGCGCGCCAGGCTCCGCGATCACCACATCGCCAATCATGGCGAAACTTGCCGACACGCCGCCCATCGTCGGGTCTGTCAACACGCTGATAAACGGCAATTTTTCCTGTGCCAGTTGCGTGATTGCGCCGCAGGTTTTCGCCATTTGCATCAGCGACAGCACACCTTCCTGCATGCGCGCGCCACCGGTTGCGGTAAAGCAGATAAACGGCAATCGTTGATCCAGGCAAACCTGCACGCCGCGAACAAAGCGCTCGCCCACCACGGACCCCATCGAGCCACCGAGAAATTTAAACTCAAACGCTGCCACCACAGCCGGCACAGCCTTGATGCTGCCTTGCATCACTACCAGCGCGTCCTGTTCGGCTGACGCTTCACGTGCTTCGTTGATGCGATCAACGTAGCGTTTGCTATCCTTGAATTTAAGCGTATCCACCGGCAGCACTTCCGCGCCGATTTCATAACGACCCTCGATATCCAGCAGGCCATCAAGCCGCTCGCGTGCATTGATGCGATTGTGATGCGCGCACTTGGGACAGACTTGCAGATTTTTTTCGAGATCCGTGCGGTAGAGTACCGTTTCGCAGGCGCTGCATTTACTCCACAACCCTTCTGGCACGGCCTTTTTGGGGCTGCCAGTGTCACGCTTGATTTTTGGTGGCAGCAGCTTCTGCAGCCAGCTCATGCGGCGGCGTCCATGGGGCTGTCCATACCGGCGCGTATGCCTGCCAGCAGCGCTTGCAGCCTCGCAGGCGCATCATCACCTGCGTCGATGATTTCCTGCACCAGCCGACTGCCGATCACCACGGCATCAGCAACGGCTGCAACGCGTTTGGCCGACGCGGCATCACGTATGCCAAATCCCACACCCACCGGCAGTGTGGTAAATTTTTTGATGTGATCGACGCGCCGCGCAACTTCAACGGTGTCGATATTGCCTGCGCCGGTAACGCCTTTGAGCGACACGTAGTAAAGATAGCCGCGCCCCAGCTTGCCCACTTGTTCAAGCCGCGCATCGCGCGTAGTCGGCGATAGCAAAAATATGGTATCGAGACCCCGCGCATCCAGCAGCTTTACCAGCGGTTGCGCTTCTTCCGGTGGATAATCGACCACCAGCACGCCATCCACACCTGCACCTTGGGCGACATCCGCAAAACGCGCTACGCCCATCGCCTCAATCGGGTTGGCGTAACCCATCAATACCACTGGCGTAGCATTATTGGTTTTACGAAATTCTTTAACAAATTCAATAACTTGCATTAGCGTGACGCCCTGTGCCAGCGCGCGCTCACTGGCGCGCTGAATCACCGGGCCATCCGCCATCGGATCCGAAAACGGCACACCCAGTTCGATCACATCAGCGCCGCCCGCCACCAGCGCGTGCATTAACGGCACTGCCATCGCGGGATTAGGATCGCCTGCGGTGATAAACGGAATCAGCGCTTTTCTGCCTTGCGCCTTTAGTGCTGCGAACGTTGCGGCAATTCGGGACATTTAGAATTTAAGTCCCGATTTTTCAGCCACTGTGTGCATATCCTTGTCGCCACGCCCTGACAGATTCACCAGCAGTATCTGATCAGGCTTCATGCGTGGCGCCATTTTGGCCGCATAAGCCAGTGCGTGACTGGATTCCAGCGCCGGAATAATCCCTTCAAGCCGACACAAATCGTGAAACGCCTGCAAGGCTTCGTCGTCAGTGATCGACACATATTCCGCGCGACCGATATCTTTCAGATAAGCGTGCTCCGGCCCCACGCCCGGATAATCCAGCCCTGCCGAAATCGAATGCGTCTCGATTATCTGCCCGTTTTCATCCTGCAACAGATACGTACGGTTGCCATGCAGCACGCCCGCTTTTCCGGCGGTAAGCGTCGCGGAGTGCTTGCCGCTTTCGAGCCCATAGCCGGCGGCTTCCACGCCAATCAAGCGCACATTTTTTTCGTTAATATACGGATAAAAAATCCCCATCGCGTTTGACCCACCGCCGACGCAGGCAAGAATGGCATCGGGTTGACGGCCTGTCATCTCCGGCATTTGTTCGAGCGCTTCAATGCCGATGATCGACTGAAAATCGCGCACCATCATCGGATACGGATGCGGCCCCGCCACGGTGCCGATGATGTAATAGGTGTTCTCGACATTGGTCACCCAATCACGCATCGCTTCGTTCAGCGCGTCTTTCAGGGTTTTTGAGCCGCTGTCCACCGGCACCACAGTCGCACCCAGCAGCTTCATGCGATAGACGTTTTGTGCCTGGCGCTTCACATCTTCAGAGCCCATGTAGACGACGCACTCCATGCCGTAGCGTGCGGCGATGGTTGCCGTTGCCACGCCGTGCTGGCCCGCGCCCGTCTCGGCGATCACGCGCGGCTTGCCCATGCGCTTGGCGAGCATGGCTTGACCAATCACGTTATTGATTTTATGCGCGCCCGTGTGGTTCAGGTCTTCACGTTTCAGGTAAACCTGCGCACCGCCGAAATGCTCGGACCAGCGCTTTGCGTGATACACCGGGCTGGGGCGTCCCACGTAATGCTTTAATTCATAGGCAAATTCTTTTTTGAATTCGTCATCGTGCTGATACTTTTCATAGGCCGCGCGCAACTCGTCGAGCGCGTCGATCAGCGTCTCGGCCACAAACGTGCCGCCATACGGCCCAAAATGCCCCAGGTTATCGGGCAGGTCATACATCTGCATTGCGAACTCCGGTTACGAACGCCGCGATCTTTGTCGCGTCTTTGATTCCCTTGTTTGCCGATCCTGTAAGTTCTACACCGCTGGATACATCTACCGCCCACGGTCTTACGGCCTGAATCGCCGCCGTCACATTTTCCGCCGTCAAGCCGCCCGAAAGCACGACCGGCAATGGAAGATTTTTCGGAATCAACGCCCAATCGAACGTTGCGCCCGTGCCGCCATGCGTGCCTTCAACATAGGCATCCAGCAACAGCGCCTTGGCATCGTGGTAATCACGCGCGTATTGTAACAAATCCACCCCGGCCCGGACGCGCAATGCCTTGAGGTAGGGCATACCAAATTGCCTGCAAAATTCGGCGGATTCGTCACCATGAAATTGCAGCAGATCAACGCGCGATTGTGAAAGCGTTTGCGTCACCTCGCCAGCGGAAGCATCAACGAATAAGCCAACGCTCATCACAAACGGCGGCAACACTTGCATCAATTCGGCCGCACGGGCCGGCAAAACGTGCCGCGGACTTTTGGCATAGAACACAAAGCCCACAGCGTTCGCGCCGCAGCGTGCAGCCGCAAGTGCATCCTGCTCGCGCGTAATGCCGCAGATTTTGATCGCTGTCATGTCGCGTTCTCCAGAACCAGTCCAACTACAGGCGGCAATTTTACCCGCTCGCGTTGCGGTAAGTCCCATGACAAATCATAGTCAACGCCTGTGAGATACAACCCCGCCGCATCAAAGGTGGGAGCGGCCTGCGTACGATCGCGCGCTGCCAGTAATGTTTTCATCCACGCCGAATCGTGCCGCCCACTGCCGATATAGATCAAGCTGCCGACAATGTTGCGCACCATGTGATGCAAAAAACCGTTGGCGCACAGATCGAATAAAACATACGGTCCTTGCACGTGAATATCCA
>CANKUB010000187.1 GCA_947486575.1 Betaproteobacteria bacterium
GACCAAACAGCATCGGGTCACCACCTTTGAGGCGCACTACCGTTTGATATTTTTGTGCGGCGTCGATCAACTGTTTATTGATGAAACGCTGCGCGGTGGAATGCTTACCACTGCGTTTGCCAACGGCTATTTTTACGGCGCAGGCCGCCAACGCCAGTGTTTCGGGATTGACCAGCGCATCGTGAAACACAACGTCTGCACGTTCGAGCAAACGCGCGGCGCGCAGTGTGAGTAAATCCGCTGTCCCGGGCCCTGCGCCGACGAGATAAACCGTGCCGCTCACCGTGTTACCACGGACTCAGTGCGCTAACCACAGGCTTGCTTGTCGCATGCACAGCGCCCAAACGCACGCCATCATCAATCGCCGGCTGATACGGCGCACTGAAATCGCTGAACGCGGTAAGTGCCACTTGCGGGTCCTGATCAGCGCGCAGTGCAAAGGCATCAAAACCGCAGCGCGTCATGTAAAACAACTGGTCGCGCAACACATCGCCGACCGCACGTAACTCGCCCTTCCACCCGAGCCGACGCAGCAGGCGCGCGATCGAATAGCCGCGGCCATCGGTGAATTTCGGAAACCGTACCGCGATCAGCGCCAGCTTGTTGAAATCCTCAACCAGCAAGCGTGGATCATCGGTATTTTCCAGCAGCACGCCATTGCGCCCGGAACGCTGGCGCAGTTGCGTGCGCTGTTCGTTCCACAACGCCAGCGGTACGATCCAGTCACCGGTTTGCGGCTGTCCGGGAAGACCGCCTTCAGCGGCTGGCTCAAGCTGCTGCCAGCTGTCGGGCGCGATGCGTTTGTTTTTTATCAGAGTCGCCATAGATATGCCTCTTAAAGGGTTCAATGCCAAGCCGCTGCACCACGTCGATAAAACGCTCTTCGGGCGCATCGCGGTGTTCCAGGTAATACGTAATCAGTTTTTCAACCACATCCGGTACGTCGGCGCGCGCGAACGAGGGGCCGATGACCTTACCAAGCGACGCAGCGTAACCTTGTGAACCGCCGATGGAAATCTGATACCACTCCTCACCACCTTTATCGACGCCGAGGATGCCGATATGCCCGATGTGATGATGCCCGCACGAATTCATGCAACCGGAGATATTCAGATCCAGCTCGCCGATATCATGCACGTAATCCAGATTCTGAAAACGCTCATCAATCGCCAGCGCCACCGGTATTGAAACCGCGTTGGCCAGTGAGCAGAAATCGCCGCCGGGACAGGCGATGATGTTGGTAATCAGGCCGATGTTTGGCGTAGCCAAGCCCAACGCCTTGGCTTCTCGCCACAGCGCATGCAACTCGCGTTGCTCAACATCGGGCAGAATCAGATTTTGCTCGTGCGTCACGCGCAGTTCGCCGAAGCTGTAACGATCAACCAATTCGGCGATGGCTTCCAGCTGCTCAGTGGTTGCGTCACCGGGGGGCACGCCGGGGCGTTTGAGTGACAGCGTAACCGCCGCGTAGCCCGGCACTTTGTGCGCATGCACGTTGCGGCCATGCCAGCGCGCGAACGCGCCGTCGGCATCGAGATAGGTTTTTAATTCAGAATCGCGCTTCGGCAGCGCGCGATACGCCGGTTGTGTAAAGCGTGACGCAATGCCATCCACGATTTCTTTGGTCAGTGTGCCGGGGCCGTCAACCAGGCTGGCCCATTCCGCCTCGACTTCATCGCGGTACATCGGCAGCGTGCGTTCTTTCACCAGAATTTTGATGCGCGCCTTGTACAAATTATCGCGGCGGCCATAGCGGTTGTAGACACGCAGCACGGCTTCAAGATAGGTGAGCAAATGTTGCCATGGCAGGAATTCGCGGATCACCTGTCCGATGATCGGCGTGCGGCCCATCCCGCCACCGACGAGTACTGCAAAACCCACGTCGCCTTGTTCGTTGCGCACCGCTTGCAGACCGATGTCGTGCAGCTTGATCGCTGCGCGATCCTGCGTGGCTCCGGACACGGCGATCTTGAATTTGCGCGGCAGAAAAGCGAACTCCGGATGAAAAGTAGACCACTGCCGCAGCACTTCCGTCCACACCAGCGGGTTCACGATTTCGTCGGGCGCCACACCCGCGAGGTGATCGGTGGTGATATTGCGGATGCAATTGCCGCTGGTTTGAATGGCGTGCATTTCAACCTTAGCGAGATCGGCCAGAATGTCCGGCACTTCGGCCAGCTTGGGCCAGTTAAACTGAATATTCTGCCGCGTGCTGAAGTGGCCATAGCCGCGGTCGTACTTGCGCGCGATGTGGGCGAACATGCGCACCTGCGCCGAGGACAGCATGCCGTACGGCACAGCTACACGCAGCATCGGCGCGTGCTTTTGCACATACAACCCGTTCTGCAACCGTAGCGGGCGAAAATCGTCCTCGGCCAGTTGGCCCGCCAGAAAACGCCGCGTTTGGTCACGAAACTGTTCTACGCGTTCCGCGACGATGCGCTGATCAATGTCGTCGTATCGATACATACTCAAAGCCTTTGTTTTATATGACTTTTATCTGCCCATTTTGGGCGGGTTGCGATAATCTCCGAAGTCTTATATGCTGTAAACGTCTATTTATAAACTTATTTATACGTTTTTCGTATATATGAATCTACAACAGCTCCGGGCAGTGCGCGAAACCTCACATCGGCGCTTCAACTTAACGTTGGTAGCGGCTGCGCTGCACACCTCCCAGCCAGCGATCAGCAGGCAAATTCGTGAATTAGAACAAGAGCTTGGCGTAGAACTCTTTACCCGGCAAGGCAAGCGTTTAACCGGGCATACCGCCGCCGGGCGCGAAATTTTTCCGATCGTCGAACGCCTGCTGCAGGAGCAGGCCAATCTGCGTACGGCTGTTGCGGATTTCAAACAACGCGACGCGGGCGAACTGGTGGTCGCAACCACTCACACGCAGGCGCGCTACGCCTTGCCGCGCGTAGTGGCGCAGTTCCGCAAAAAATTTCCGCAGGTAAAGCTCGCTTTTCACCAAGCCGACCCGCAACGCATCGTAGACGCCGTGCGCAACGGCGAAGCCGATATCGGCATCGCCACCGAATCGCTCGCGCGCGCAACGGATTTGCTGAGCTTTCCGTGCTACACGTGGAATCACGTGGTGGTGGCGCCGCCCGATCACCCGCTCGCACGTGTTTCAAGACTCACGCTGCGGGATATTGCGCGTTACCCGATTGTCACCTACGAGGTCATCTTCACCGGCCGCCCGCACATCGATGAAGCCTTCGCCCGCGCCAACGTCAAGCCCGACATTGTGCTCACCGCGCTCGACTCAGATGTGATCAAAACCTACGTGCGCGAGGGGCTGGGCATTGGCATCATCGCCGGCATGGCATTCGACGAACGCACCGACAGCGATTTGCGCGCCCTCGACGCGTCACATTTATTCGCCAGCAACGTCACCCGGCTGGCGATTCGACGCGGCGTGGAGTTGCGTTCTTATGTATATGATTTTATTGAATTATTTGCATCGACGTTAACGCGCGCTACGATTGCACAGGCGTTGCGCGCAGATACCGCTGGTGCTTCGCGGGAATACAGTATTTGATACACCTTCATTTATGCTTAAACTTGCCTGTTTATGCGTAATATCGCATAATTATCACGCATGAAAAAAGTCATCTGGATGGGCAGCAGCAAAGCAGATTTAAAAAGCGTTTTCAGCAGCGGTGAAGGATGACATGGGGCACCAGTTGTTTCTGGTGTAACGTGGGCTGGAGCCGAACGACTGGAGGCCAATGAACAGCATAGGCATCGGCGTCCGGGAAATTCGCGTGAGAGACACCAGCGGTATTTTCCGCACCGTGTATCTGGCAATCCGCCCGGAAGCCGTTTAGGTGTTGCACTGTTTTCAGAAAAAAACCCAGCAGACCGCACAACGTGACATTGATCTCGCGCGCAAACGATTACAAAACGTATTGAGGTAAATTTCATGGCAAAAAAGAAAGTGCACAGCGTCTTTCATGACCTCTACCCGGAAGATCAAGCGGCTGAAATGGAAATGCGCTCATTGTTGCGCGGCGGGGTAAATCAATGGATTACGGATTCTGCAATGACACAAACCGAAGCCGCTAAAGTGTTGGGCGTCACGCAAGCGCGGGTATCGGATTTAAAGCGCGGCAAAATCAGCCAATTCAGTCTTGATCTGCTGGTGCGTCTGGCGGCAAGAGCAGGGCTGCAGCCGCAGTTGAAGTTGGCGGCTTGAATACCAGCACTGATTGACGAATTGAAATGCAACTCCGCCCGATTCGAACCCAACGCGAACATCAAGCCGCACTCAAAGAAGCCAAAGCCCTGTGGAATGCGCCTGGAGGCTCGCCCAAAGTCGACCGGCTGGAAGTGCTCTCGCTGCTGATTGAAGCGTATGAGCGCGAGCACTACCTGATTGCCGATCCCGACCCTATCGATTTGCTACATCACGTGATGGAGGCGCGCGGCCTTGTGCGTAAAGATTTAGAACCCTTCATCGGCTCGCGTGCGCGCGTGGCCGAAGTACTGAATCGTGTGCGTCCGTTAAGTCTGGAAATGATTCGCCAGTTGGCTTGCAGGTTAAATCTACCGGCTGATATTCTGATTCGTGGTTACGACTTGAAGCGCGCGGCTTAATTTTTGGCGTCACCCAATAGCCCATCAATATCACGGCAAGCCAGCATGATCGAAGTCTGCAACGGCACCAGATTACCCACATAGCCCGGCAAAGCATCTTCCGCCTGTTGTCGCAACGCAGCGGCGGTGATTAAACCATCCTTCGCCAACTGCAAAATATCGCCGCGATCAATTTCCGAAAATCGTGCGAGCTTGGAGATGGCTAAATCAACCGGTTGCAGCACCAACACCTGCACGTTGTCGATACCGCTCAGGGCAAGACGCCACGAATCATCGTGCGCGTCTTCATGGAGCAGCGCGTATGACTCGTTGTAATTCACATCAAAATACACTGAGCGCGCACGGCCTTGCGCGTCACGATAGATCACTGTGGCGTCTGCGGGCACGAGAATTTTGCGGTCAAACACGGCGTCGATATCGTCTGTCATGCGCGCACCGGTGTAAAAGTGCATCGCCGCGCCGCCCGCCAGGAACATCGTGATCGGCGCGCGCGACCCGCAGCGCCAGCGTGCGAAACGCCGCTACATACGCGGGGTCGGCATGCTCGCTGATCGTCAGTTCACGTTTCGGCTTCGGCTCGGACATGGGTTCTTCGCTCACGATCTATCATCGACAACAAACGTGCGAAATCGGGTTGGTATTTTTGATACCAGTGTTCATATTGTTCTGCGGCGCTGACGCCGGACTGCAACGATTCCGCCAGCGCAAGATAGGTGCCACGCTCATAGCCCGTATGCCCGGCCAGCATCACCGCCAGCCCCGCCAGAAATTCCGCATCACCGAAATCTCGCCACAACGTTGCATCCGGCGGCATGTGTGCGCACAGATCGACCAGCAATTTTTCAGCGTCACGTTCGGCAGGCATGCCGTTGAACCGATGACCGCGAAGCTCAAGCGCAACAGAGGCTGCGAGCAACAACTTCACAAATGCATCGTGGCGCTTTAGTTTGAGCAACACACGATTGCCCTCGCTACGCCGGTGTAGCACACCTAACGCAGTCAATCGCCCCAACTCACGCTGCACCGAAGACAACGAAAGCCCGGCCCCGCGCGCCAGCTCGCGCACATGCACGCCTTCGTCCGGCCCTGCGCGCAGGGCGTGCAGCAAGCGGCCACGGGCTGGGCCTACGAGGTCGTGCAATGTGGCGTTGGATTCAAGCATGAGCTATATTGTCTCAATTTTTGATACGTTTACAAATAAATGTAACTCATTGTTTTATATAAAGTAATTTTGGATACGCTGAAACAGGGAATCTCTGTAAAATCAGCACGCCATCATGGCCTACCCGACTTAAGAGTATGTTTTTAAATATTTTTTAATGATGCGCCGCTTATTCCTCGTTGCCCTGCTCGCCCTTTGCTGCGTCACTCTCGCCCACGCACAAGAACCCACCGCACTCGCCCAAGTACTGGTAACTCTCAAGGGCGGCTACACCGATAAGAAGCGCGACCTCGAAGAATTACGCGTACGCGCTTACATTCCGTTTCTGCTTAAAGCGGTGGGCAAGGGGCCTGCATGGAAACCCGGGCATCCCAACTGGGAAAGCAGCGAGCGGCGCATTGCTACCGAGTGGCGCAAGCTTTACGCCGATTACATGGCGCGCGTGGGGCGCGATACCAGCTATATCTGGATCGATGCGGCACTGGCGCGTGAATACGCGCGGCTGTTCAGCGTGACCGAACTCAACGCCCTGCTGGCTTTTTACGGCTCGGACGCGGGCATCGCGTTGATGGCGCTGGAGAAGACGTTTCTGGATTTTTATCCAGAAAACATGGTGCGTTCGCTGACGCGCGTCATGCTCGGCAACGACGCGTTGAGCGAGCGCGAACAGGCGGCATTTCGTTCGCCGCAAAATCGCGAGCGGCGTGAGTTTGCCGTGCTGCTTGAAAGCGAAGCGATTCTGTACGAAGAAAGCCTGCGCATCGGTGGCGCTTTTGTCGCAGCAAATTCGAGTGTGGTGCAGCAAGGGGCGCTGGCTACTGCGGCAGATGAGATCGATGCGCTGCGGCAGAAACTCGGTGCCGCTACGCTAACCAAAGTGCGGGCGTTCTTGAAAACGGATACTGCACAAAAGGAACGAGAATTTCTGAAGGTGACAGTACGCACAGCCACCCCGGCGCAGGAAGACGCTGCCGTTACCCAGCAGGAAGAGGCCGCGTTTTACAAAAGCCTGGCGGAATTGTCCGCGCGGTGGCGCACACTGGCCGGTATGGACGAAAAAGCGCCCGAATAAAATTAATAAAAACAATTGGTTACATTACACATCCCGGTGAGCCATCGAATCCTACGGGCGCGCCTTCAGGAACAGTTCCGGGTCTACATACACGCCATTCAGCAGCACCGCCAGTGCAAGTGTGGGCCAGTCACCCGCCCGGTGGCACCGGATAAACCCAGCGTCGTGCCGCGTTCAACGCTGTCACCCGCGTTCACATCGATGCGACTCATGTGAATGTAGAGCGTGATGAAGCCCTGACCGTGATCCACCCACACGCTTTTGCCGGAATAAAAATAATCGTCCGTGGCGATCACGCGGCCAGCAGCTGCCGCACGCAATGGCGTGCCAGTGCCGACAGCGACATCCAGCCCGCCATGGGGCGAGCTTTCCCTGCCGTTTAGCGTGCGACCGATGCCAAAGCGCGCCGACAAACGCCCCGCCGCAGGCAGATCAAGCGTAAACGTTTCAGGCGGCGTATCGCTCCAGTGCTTTTTCGCGGCAGCGATGAGTGGCTGATCGCGTTCGTTACGCTGCTGGTTTTCCGGCGACAACTTTAAAAAGCGCGGATCAATCTTCAGATGCTGCGTGGGGTACGCTTTCGGCTTGATCTCAAAGCCGGTTTCATAGGCCAATTGCAGGGTGCCTTGCGCAGCGCTGATGTGCAGTTTTTGCGTGCCGGGCGTGGCGTCGAGCGGAATGCCGATTATGCCGAACAAGTCATCGCCAGGTTTTACCGTCAGCACGCGATGGCCGCCGTAGGTCACATTCATCCGAGATTATCCATTAGGCCGTTTTGCATGTCTGTCATCGTGAGCGTGTGATGAATTTCTAATGAATACCATTAGCACAAGCTATTGAAATACAATGAGTATCCTTGTTTTTTGAAACAATTACGCCATGAGCGCCACGGCCACCGA
>CANKUB010000188.1 GCA_947486575.1 Betaproteobacteria bacterium
GAAGGCGCGTTTGACCTGATGACGTTTCCGAAAGATGGCGAAAGCCGCTTTCAAACTTCCGTGAGTAAAGGCAAAAACAGCATGCCGCCTTGGGGCGGGTTGCTCAAGCAGGAAGAGATCGATGCGCTGTGGGCGTATGTAGTGGCGGGTGAGAAAAATTAGGCGGCCGTTTGCTGGCTGTGGTTGCCCGACAGTCACCGCGCTCGCACGAATAATATGCAGTGCTATGCCACCAGCTTTGCGGTAAACGTAAACAGCAGGTGCAGCGCTGCAACCATCAGCGCGGCAAAGGTCAGCGACATGCCCGCGATCCGGAATTGAAATTTTTCGTGCGTTTGGCTAACCCCATAGGCGTGTGACAGCCTTCCAGCAAGCAGGCACAGACCAAGGCCATGCACCAGCAGCGCAGGTGCGCCCTGTGCCTCAACCATAAAAATCATTACCAGGCTGAGTGGAACATACTCTGCAAAGTTCGAGTGAACGCGCATGGCGCGCAGCATCTGTTTGTTGCCCGCATCGCCAATAGCAATCTTTTGGATTCTGCGCAGGCGAATGATACGCACGCTGAGCGTAACAAACAAAAACGTCAACAACGCGGCGTAGAGTGGTGTGATGGTGATGGAAGTCATTGCTGCCCCAGGACACATTTGTAAATCGGTTAGAGCTCGCCCAAAAGAAAGGCATCGCAGTCGCCAGCCGCTTCACCCTCACGCCACCCTCACGCCACTGCGATCCTGAGGGGACTCGCTTACAGTGACCGCACCTGCACTTTGCGCCATTTTATCGGACCGCCCATTGCACCGTCGACGCCTGCGCCGTACTGTAGCGCGAACGGGCCTTGCGGGAAGCGTCCGTCTTTAACATTGACGGTCATCACACCGTTGAGCCAGACTGTCAGTTGCTGACCGTTGGCGGTAATCTCCATCACGTTCCAGCGGCCGCCAGCCTTATTGGCCAGTGGCACCGGCACGGCGGCAACATCCACAATGGCGCCCGTGCCGTATTTCGGATCCGGGCGTATATCCCAGATGTTGACTTCGTACGATGTCACAGAGCCTATTTTTGCCGGATCAGTCGCGCGGATGAAAATACCGCTGTTGGTGTCCGTGGCGGACCAGAACTCAGCGCGGATTTCAAAATCCTTGTAGGAATGTTTGGTCACCAGAAAGCCGCCCTTGCCTTTATCCGCAACAATAAGGCCACCTTCCGCGCGCCAGTTGGCGTCGCCCAGTCGGTTAAAGTTCTCCATGCCTTTTTCACCATCGAGCAGCGTGGCCCAGCCACCGGTGCTTTGATTGACTGCGCAGCCGCCAAGCGCCACTGCAAACGCTGCAATCAGCAAGCCTTTGGTAAGACGGCTAAAGCCTTTGATGCGTGACAGAAATTCCATTTTTTAATCCCCCCGGTTAATGACGATTGCACAATTGAGTAATCGTGTAGCCTGCGATTCTGCGCCCAAGCGGTGGGAATTTCAAACGCGCGCAAACGCATGTATTGTGGTGCGATCAGCTACTAGAGTTGCGTATTCCAAGCGGGATGTCGATATAATTTATTGTTTTTATTGAAAATTTTTATCGACCTAAAATTACTTCAAGCACGAACTTGCTGCCGATATAGGCCAGCACCAGCGTCAGAAATCCGGCCAGCGTCCAGCGCACGGCGGTGCGCCCGCGCCAACCATAAATCATTCTGCCGCCGAGCAGTGCGCCGAATATCAGCCACGACAACGCACCGAAAACCGTTTTGTGCGAAAAGCGCGCGGGCTTGCCAAACAGTTCTTCGGAAAACAACACACCGCTGGCAATGGTGAGCGTTAACAATACAAAGCCCGCCGCGATGATGCGAAACAGCAGCTTCTCCATCGTCAACAGGGGTGGCATGTTTTGCAGCGCAGCCGGTAGCGTGCCCGCGTGCAGACGTCGTTCGATGATCGCCATCAACATCACGTGCAGCGACGCAATCGTAAACAGGCTGTACGCCGCCATCGAAATCAGCAGATGCGCCTTGAACGCCAGCGTCTCCGTATTCGCCAGCGCATGCGCCGACGGAAACACCACGGGCAACAGCACTGCTATTGCAGCCGCAGGCAATACCAGCGCGTGCAAGCCATCGAGCTGGTAGAACAAACTGCCCAAGCCGTAGATCAATACGGTGAGCCAAAGGATTAACGACAGCGCGTTACCCACGCCCAGATACATGCCGGGGCCGCCAAACATTGATCCGGCCAGCAACCACGTGTGCAGCGCAAACGGCGCGAGCAGGGCGGCGTGTTCGAGACCACGGCGCGATTCCGGCTCGGCGGCATCTACGCCTGACCAGTGTCTGCGCCAGAAGTAAAAGGCCAGCGCGGCATAGAGGGCGGCACAGACGACATGCGGTAAAATGGTTTGATTCATAGACATCATTCAAGTCTACACCAACCGGGTATTTGAACCTATGTTCGACAATCTGACCGGACGCCTGTCCAAAGTAATCAAAACGCTGCGCGGCGAAGCGCGTTTGACGGAAGAAAATATTGGTGAAGCGTTGCGCGAAGTGCGCATGGCATTGCTAGAGGCCGACGTGGCGCTGCCGGTGGTGCGCGATTTCATTGCGCGCATCCGCGAAAAAGCGCTGGGGCAGGAAGTGATGGGCAGCCTCACGCCGGGGCAGGCTGTGGTGGGTGTGGTGCATCGCGAACTTGTCGCGTTGATGGGCGAGAAGAACGACGATCTCAACCTTGCCACCACCCCGCCCGCAGTGATTTTGATGGCGGGCTTGCAGGGCTCCGGCAAAACCACTACCAGCGGCAAACTGGCCAAGTGGCTGGCTGAAAACCGCAAGAAGAAAGTATTGCTGGTGAGCTGTGACATCTATCGGCCGGCGGCTATTGATCAGTTGAAAATGGTCGCGATCCAGATCGGTGCAGATTTTTTCCCGTCCACCGGCGACCAGAAACCGGTGGCGATTGCCGAGGCCGCGCTCGACTTCGCGCGCAGGCATTATCACGATGTGTTGATCGTTGATACCGCGGGCCGCCTCGCGATTGACGAACAGATGATGAACGAAATCCGCGAATTGCATGCGGCCTTGAAGCCCATCGAAACGCTGTTCGTGGTGGATTCGATGCAGGGGCAGGACGCGGTAAATGTGGCGAAGGCATTTTCGGAAGCGCTGCCGCTGACCGGAGTTGTGCTGACCAAGCTCGATGGTGATGCACGCGGCGGTGCTGCGCTGTCGGTACGGCACGTCACCGGCAAGCCGATCAAGTTTGCCGGTGTCGGCGAAAAACTCACCGGGCTGGAGCCGTTCCACCCCGACCGCATGGCTTCGCGCATTCTCGGCATGGGCGATGTGCTGTCTTTGATTGAGGATGTGCAAAAAACCGTCGACATAGCCGACGCTGAAAAGCTTGCCAAGAAATTCAAATCAGGCAAAGGATTTGATCTCGAAGATTTTAAACAGCAAATTGTGCAGATGAAAAAAATGGGCGGTGTGTCCGCGCTGATGGACAAATTGCCCGGTAATCTGGCGCAGATGGCGCAGGGTGCGCCGCAGGTGGATGACAAGTCAATTCGCCGCATTGAAGGCATCATTAATTCGATGACGCCAAAAGAGCGTACCTACCCTGACCTGCTCAAGGCCTCACGCAAGCGTCGTATTGCGGCTGGCGCGGGTGCTACGGTGCAGGAGGTGAATCAGTTGCTCAAGCAGTTCGAGCAGACGCAGAAGATGATGAAGATGATGGCGAAGGGCGGCATGCAGAAAATGATGCGCGGGTTGAAGGGGCGGATTCCGGGGTTGCGCTAAACTAATTGATACGGATATTTCCTGCCTTAACCACCTTAGACCACGTCGCTATTTCACTCGCAATCATCATCGCAAATTCATCCGGCGTAGTTGGTATCGCTTCGCGGCTGTCGCCGCGCAGACGTTCCTGAATGTCAGGCCGTTTGAGAAATGTTGAGATCGAGCGATTCAGGCGATTGACAATTTCGCCGGGGGTGCCTGCGGGCGCAATCATGCCGTTCCAGCCGGAGGCATGATAGCCGGGATAGGTTTCGCTGATTGCAGGCAGGTCGGGTAGCGCGGAGGAACGTTTAGCGGTGCTGACCGCGAGCGCGCGCACTTTGCCGGCCTTGACGTGGGGCAGCAGCACCGGGCCGGAAGCGAACTGTGCCTGCATTTGTCCAGCCAGCAAATCTGTCAAAGCGGGGGTGTCACCTTTGTAAGGCACGTGGGTGAATAGCGTGCCGCTCATTTGTCCCAACAATTCCGCTGAAAGATGCGGTGTGCTGCCGGTGCCGGGCGACGCGAAATTCAGCGCGCCGGGTTTGGCGCGCAGTACGTCGATAAACTCTTTCAGGTTCGTCGCTTTGACGGTGGGATGCACGCCGAGGATGAATGCGCCCATGCCGATCATGCTGACGGGAGCGATGCCTTTTACCGGATCGAACGAGAGCTTGTAAAGCACGGCGGCCGATGCGTAACTCGACGGAATGACCGCCAGCGTGTAGCCATCCGGCGTGGCGCGCGCCACGATTTCCGAACCGATGGTGCCGCCAGCGCCGCTGCGATTGTCGACCACAAATTGCTGACCGTATTCATCGGTGAGGTGCTGTGATACCAGCCGCGCGATGATGTCGGTGCTGCCGCCGGGCGGGAAGGGCACGATGACGCGCACCGGGCGTTGCGGCCATTTTGCGATTTGCGCGCTGGCGTCCGCGAGCGTGCCGACCCAAAGCAGCGCGCACATCCATTGCCTGGTTGTTTTCATGAATTCGCTCCTTTTCGCTGTTCGTGGCGCAAGCAAAATGCACTTCATCTGGCCATAAAAAAACCCCTCCAGGCGGTGCGCGGAGGGGTTTTAACTGATTGTTTTTAAACAGTTTTATACATCTTCGCCATAATGAACGCGGCGATACGGCAGTGTCACCACCGAACGTGATACGCGCACGTCGATGATCATCGGGCCCGGCTTGGCCAGCCATTCAGCGGTGGCTTTTTTCACTTCATCAACGGTGCGGCACAGCGCGCCGCGG
Organism: Betaproteobacteria bacterium; assembly: GCA_947486575.1. Lineage (GTDB taxonomy): Bacteria > Pseudomonadota > Gammaproteobacteria > Burkholderiales > SG8-41 > UBA5216. The sequence goes on from CANKUB010000188.1 coordinate 5,022, forward strand.
CCGCCGAAGGCGCGGGCCACTGCGCCCAGGTCAGCCGTCGGGATGCACGAGGTGTCAACCTTCATGTTGTGTGCTTCGAGTTTGTAGTACTCGGCGCCCAGACACTGGTTGTTCATGCAATAAATCAACAGCGGCACGTTGTAGCGCACCATGGTGTCGAAGTCGCCGATGTGCATCATGGTGCTGGCATCGCCGTCCATCAGGATTGCCGGCTTCATGCCCGAGCCGATCACAGCACCCACTGCGGCGGGCATCATCTGCCCGATGCAACCGAAGAAGTGGCCCGGCATCACAATCGGGCGGCTCTTGCGGAACAGAATGTTGGTGAAGCCCGCCGTATGGCCGCTACCTACGAACAGGTTGATATCGGTGGGCACCAGGTCGTCCAGCGCCAGGCACAGCGGACGCGGGTCGAGCGTGCCTTCTTCGATTTTGTAATCGGCGCGGTCTTCCCACGCATTGGCGAGTTTTTCTTTCACTTCGCCAGTCCGGCGGCCCATCTGTTTGAAGTTGCGCTTGGTGAGTTCGGCATTGAGTGCTGCCACGCCGGCTTTACCGTCGGATTGCACGTAGTGATCTGCGCCCTTGCCGCGCGACAGCATGACATGCGCTTTGGGGTCGATGTGGATGAACTGGGCTTCTGGATACAGCAGCCCTTCGTGCGTGGTATAGCGGTTCAAGCTGGCACCCACGGCCACGACGACGTCGGAATCCGACAGCAAGCCGATAGCGGTTTTGGTGGCATAGGTGCCGGAGATGCCGATATGGTACTCGTCGTCAACCAGCCAGTTTTTGGCTTGCAGCGTGGTGGCGATCAACGCACCGGTGCGCGCAGCCAGCGCGCGCACTTCGTCGCCCGCGCCCGACCACATCGCGCCGCGGCCAACCACGATCACCGGCCGCTTGGCTTTGGAGAGCATATCGGCGGCCTGTTCAATCGCGGAAGCATTCGGCGTTACAACGCGCTTGGGGATGATCGAGGTCGAGGGCTTATAGGGCTCGTCATCGTCCCACTCTTTTTGTTGCAGATCCATCGGCACCGAGAGCAGTACCGGACGTGACTGCGTGCGTGCGATGTAGAACGCCTTGCGCACCGCTTCGTCGGCATCTTCCGCCGTGCCCATGCGCACGAATGCGGCTTCGCAACCGTGGGCAAACGCGGATTGATCCAGTGCCTGCGTGTATTCGTCGTCGCTGACCGGGTACTCGCCGCAAAACGCCACCAAGGGTGACGATGCGCGTGCCGCCGTCACAAATGCGGTTGCCAACTGCGTGGTGCCGGGGCCGCAAGTCGCGGTGCACACACCGGGATTGCGCGTGGCCCGCGCCCAGCCGTCTGCCATGCCCATGCCTACGCCTTCATGGCGCACTTCGTGCATGATGATGCCGTTTTTGTTATTGGCGTACTGCCAGTACATATTGCCGTCGCCCATCATGCCGAATACGTTGGTCGTGCCTTCGGCCTTGAAGGCCTGCGAAAGTCTTTCATACACCTTCATCGTCTACTCTCCCTGGAAAGTCCTGCCGGTAAAAAAACAGATTCACATCAAAAAACAATACGATTCAAACCTTATGCTGATTTGGTGCCGCCGCATTTTTCCGCGAGTCTTTCCGCGAAACCGACCGTCATGCGCTTGATCACCATATTGGCGCCGGATTCGATCAAGTGGGCAAGTCGCCCGGAGATCTCGCATTCGGCTTTGATGGGGATCGCACTTTGCGGCGGCGCATCCTGTCCTTCGACCTTGAATTGCATGGCGGTCGTGAACTTGGTGCCGCTGATGCCATCTTTGCCGCGCGCGGTGACGCTGCCCGACTTGTTCGGTTCGTCATAGGCCACCAGCACGTTGGCCGCGAACGATACCTTGGCCGGGCCGAATTTCACGGTCATCTTGGCGTTGAATGAGCCGTCTTCCTGCTTGTCACCGAGGACTGCACCTTCCACGCAATCCACCACCGCGCTGGGGTCAGATAATATGGCCCAAACAGCCTGTGGGGTTGATGCGACTTCGATGCGTTCGTTGACTTCGATCATAAGATGAGGATTCAGTGATATTCAGCAGTGACAGCGAGCAAGATGAACGCACGTCGAACATACGTGACGTGCGCGCAACCGCAAGGGAGTAGACGATGATAACAAGCCACAGTGTCCACAGGAGCAACAGCGCTGCAAAATAATATTATCAATAAAAACAGATACTTATAATAATACAGGATTGTCGCAGTGCAGCGTAAATCTCTATTATATCACAATGTGGTCGTTGTGGGCGGTGTGACGCGCACAATTCATTCTCACGTGCGGGGTGGGGCGGGGATACAGCGGATGCGCGCGCCTGCCTGACGCGACAAGGCGCGCGCTGGAAATTTAAATCTTTTTCAACTCCGCCAGCAATTCCGCACTTTCCGGAATGGTGCCGGGGTCATACACTTTCGCATAGCGCACAATGCCTTTGTCGTCGAGCACATAAGCCGCGCGCTTGTCGAACCCTTTTTCTTCGTTCAGCACGCCGTAGGATTTGCCCACAGCCGCATGCGGCCAGTAATCCGACAGCAGCGGGAAAGGCAATCCGCCCAGTTGTTCGGCCCACGCTTTGAGACTGGGAACGGTATCTGCGCTGATTTGCAGGATTTCAACGTTTAATGCTTTGAATGCTTCGTAGTTCTCACGGAACCCGGATACTTGATTCTTTCA
>CANKUB010000189.1 GCA_947486575.1 Betaproteobacteria bacterium
ATCCGTGCCTTTGTAGACACCGTTATTGTTGAACACCACCACGCACACCGGCAGGTTGTAACGGCAGATGGTTTCCACTTCCATGCCGGAGAATCCAAACGCGCTGTCGCCTTCCACTGCGATTACGGGCCCGTTGCTGACCACAGCAGCGGCTATGGCAAAGCCCATGCCGATACCCATGATGCCCCACGTGCCGACATCGATGCGCTTGCGCGGCTTATACATGTCAACAATACTGCGGGTGAAATCGAGCGCGTTGGCGCCTTCATTGACCAGCATGGCGTCCGGGTTGGTCTTGATAATGTCGCGCATGACGTTGAGCGCGCTGTGGTAATTCATCGGCGTCGGGTTTTTGGCCAGCGTCTCGCCCATCTTGGCGATGTTCTTGCTCCTGCGCTCGTCGATGGCGCCCAGCCAATCGGCGGACGGTTTTGGCCAGTTGCTATCCGCTGCGTTGATGGTATTCAGCATCGCCGCCACACAGGAGCCGATATCGCCCACCACCGGTGCGTCGATGCGCACGTTGCTATCTGCTTCCTGCGGCGAAATATCGATTTGCACAAACTTCTGCCCACCCCAGGACTTATGCGTTTTACCGCCCCAGGTTTTGCCTTTGCCGTGCGACAGCAGCCAGTTCAGACGCGCGCCGATGATCAGCACCACATCGGCTTCAGGCAACACATAAGAGCGTGCCGCTGCTGCGGACTGCGGGTGCGTATCCGGCAGCAAGCCTTTCGCCATCGACATTGGTAGATAGGGAATGCCGGTTTTCTCGACCAGCGCGCGAATGTCCGCATCGGCTTGCGCGTAGGCGGCGCCTTTGCCAAGAATAATCAGCGGGCGCTTGGCGCTTTTCAATAAATCCAGCCCGCGCTGCACGGCGTCCGGCGCGGGAATCTGCCGCGGGGCAGGGTCAACCACTTTGATCAGTGACGCCTTGCCAGCGGCGGCATCCATGCTCTGCGCGAACAGCTTGGCAGGCAGGTCAAGGTAAACGCCGCCCGGACGTCCAGAGACAGCCGCGCGGATGGCGCGGGCCACGCCAACGCCGATGTCCTCGGCATTCAGCACACGAAACGCGGCTTTGCACAGCGGCTTGGCGATGGCGAGTTGATCCATTTCCTCATAGTCGCCCTGCTGCAAATCAACGATCTCACGCTCACTGGAGCCGCTGATGAGGATCATCGGAAAGCAATTTGTGGTGGCGTTGGTCAGCGCGTTCAGGCCGTTGAGAAAGCCCGGAGCGGACACGGTAAGGCAGATGCCGGGCTTTTGCGTCAGAAAGCCAGCGATGGCAGCGGCGTTACCGGCATTTTGCTCGTGGCGAAAAGAAATCATGCGCATGCCTTCAGCCTGCGCCATACGTGTGAGGTCGGTGATGGGAATGCCCGGCAGTCCGTAAATGGTGTCGATGCCATTGAGTTTCAGGGCATCGATGAGCAGGTGAAAGCCGTCGATTTCTGGCTGTGTTTGCGTGTCGGTAGTCATTTGAGGGTGCCTCGTTATCCAGCGATCCGTTGGAGGTGATTTTCAGCGGACATATCTTAGGGGCAGCAGGCGCAATTTACCCTTGACCTCGGTCAATTATTAACCGGGCAATCAGGCTTTCCCCTGTAATTTCAACGTGTTATATTTTTCCGCGCGGCTTAACGCGGTCAGATTTTTCCACGCCGCTTTAGGCGGCTTAAGGTTTCCGGCGACAGATTTAAATAAGATGCCAGTTCCTTTTTCGGCAAACGCTCGGCCAGCGCCGTGTGTTTACGCATAAAGCGTTGCACCCGCCCCGGCGCATTGAGTAGATGCAAGGTGATAGTGTGTGCCATGACTTCGCTCATCAGCTTCATCACTTCCAGCTCGAATTCGGCCTTGATTTTTGCGTGGCGTTCGAGGAAAGCAGCCCACTGCAGCATGGACAGTTTCGCGGCACGAACTTTCGTCACGGCGCGTATGGAGTACGGCATCGGCATCTTCAGGCGCCACGCGGCATAGCTGGTGTCAATGTCACTTTCTGCGGCAAAGCGTAAAATCATTTCCTTGCCCTGGGCATTGGAAACCGTGCGTTTTAAAATGCCGTCGAGGACAAAATATTGTTCCATGGCATGCGTGCCCTGAAGCTCCAGCGTTTCGCCTTTGGCGTAGTCGATGATTTCGAGCAGCGGCTCAAACTCGTGCCATTGCGCGACATTGAGGTTTTTCAAAACCAGGTTTTGCCGCAATTGCAGGCGTATGATTTTGGACTGGAGATGCAGCGCAAGCTGGGTCATGATTGTTGTTCGAAATCAGAGGACTGAATTATATAACTGTTTGTTTTTTAAGTAAGTTTTTGGCGAGGAATCTTGACTCTGGTCAAGGCTTGCGGGGTCGCCATTACCTATAGTTGCGCCCTCTCGCTGGGCGATATTTTGGAGATCAGGATGGAAGCGCTAAAAGGGGTTCGGATATTGGATATGACGCACGTGCAGGCAGGGCCGACGTGTTCGCAATTGCTGGCGTGGATGGGCGCGGACGTGATCAAGTTCGAGCCGCCGCAGGGCGATGCCACGCGCGGCCAACTGCGCGATGTGCCGAACGCCGACAGTCTTTATTTCACCATGTTGAACTGTAACAAGCGGTCGATTACAGTGAATATGAAGAACCCCGAAGGCAAAAAAGTCTTCATTGATCTTCTGATGAAGTGCGACATCATTATGGAGAACTTCGGCCCCGGCGTGCTGGATCGTTTCGGATTCACCTGGGAAAAAATTCACGAAATCAATCCGAAGATTGTGATGGGTTCGATCAAGGGCTTCGGTTCCACCGGCCCCTATTCGGACTTTAAAGCCTATGAAAACGTGGCGCAGGCAATGGGCGGTTCGATGAGCACCACTGGCGTGCCGGAAGGCCCGCCGTTTGTTACGGGCGCGCAGATTGGCGACTCAGGCACCGGACTGCATCTGGCCATTGGATTGCTCGGCGCATTGCATCAGGCGAATCGTACGGGCGAAGGCCAGTACGTTGAAGTGGCGATGATGGATGGTGTGATGAATCTGTGCCGCGTAAAGTGGCGCGATCATCAGCGGCTTACGCGGCAATCGTTGAGCGAGTATTCCGTGCCTACGCAGCAGGGCATGGGTGAAACGCCGCGTGCGGGCAACGATTCCGGCGGCGGACAACTCGGTAACGCGATCAAATGTAAACCGGGCGGTCCGAATGACTACATTTATGTCGTGGTACAGGAGGCGGTGTGGGATGGCCTCGCAAAACGCATCGGCCCGGAGATCGGCTTGCCTGATCTGGCAACCGATGCGCGTTACGCCAAAATTGGCGACCGGCGCAAGAACCAGAATGACATCTGGGCCGCGCTGACGAAGTTTGCCTCGAATTACACCAAGCGCGAATTCATGGCGATATTGAATCCGCTGGATGTGCCGTGCGGGCCGATCATGTCCACCGAAGATTTAGCGAATGACGAACACGTGCGTGGCCGTGAAATGTATGTTGAACTCGATCACCCGCAACGCGGCAAGTGGTGGAACGTTGGCATGCCGATCAAGTTGTCAGCGTCACCTGCCGTGATCAAGCGCTCGCCGACATTGGGTGAGCACACGGACGAAGTTTTGAAAGAAGTGTTAGGTTACGCAGACGATAAAGTGGCGCAAATGAAAACGGCTGGCGCATTTTCATTGCCGCCGAAGAAATAGCCCCTATCTTAAGCACAGATAAACACAGATTTTCGCTGGAGATGCATCTGTGTTCATCTGTGGATAATAAGCATTTGATTTTAAAAGGTTTTTAAATCATGAAAATCGCTATTATTGGTCAACAAGATTTCGGCAAGGCCGTGCTCGATGCTTTCCTTGCGCGTGGTGATGAAGTGGCCGGCGTGTTCTGCGCGCCGGAAAAACCAGGCGCCAAAGCCGACCCGGTGCGCGTTGCGGCCGAAGAAAAAAAGCTCAAGGTATTTCAGTTCAAATCGCTGCGAGAACAAGATGCGCACGACGCACTGAAAAGTCTGAATGTAGATATCGGCATCATGGCCTATGTGTTGCAGTTTGCCCCCGATACCTTTGTGCATTTGCCGCGCATGGGCACGATTCAGTATCACCCGTCGCTGCTGCCGAAATATCGCGGGCCGTCGTCAATCAACTGGCCGCTGATGCGCGGTGAGACCAAAACCGGCTTGACGATATTCCGCCCGAACGAAGGGCTGGACGAAGGCCCCGTCATACTGCAAAAAGAATGCACCGTCGGTCCCGATGACACACTGGGTGATGTGTATTTCAATCATTTGTTCCCGCTGGGTGTCAAAGCCATGCTGGAGGCGGCTGATCTGGTGTTCGCCGGTAAACACAGCGAAACGCCGCAGGACGAATCGAAAGCCAGCTACGAAGGCTGGTGCCGCGCGGGCGAATCGCGCATACATTGGGCGAGCCACATCGATGCGGTGTACAACGTGATTCGCGGCTGCAACCCCGCGCCGGGCGCGTGGACCATGCTGAATGGCAAAAAAGTGCAGATATTTGACGCCAATAAGCATTTGTTCCGCCGTTTTGCTGATGTAGCGGGGAAAATGGGCGAGGTGTCGGCGGTTAACGACCAGAGTTTTCGCATTACCGCGCAGGGCGGCACCATTGAAGTGCTGCGTGCGCGCGGCGAAGACGGCAAAAAGATCTCAGGTGGCGATTTTGCCAAGGCGAATGCGCTGGCAAACGGCATGGTATTTGATGCCTGAGCGATACGTGAGCGATTGCTAACCCTGAATTTACGGGGATAGCGTAAAAAGAGCCATGATTTTCATGGCTCTTTTTTTATTCACGATGGAAATTATGTAACATATTGTTTTTATTGAATATTTTTTATGTCCCTAAAAAAGAAAAATGGAGTGATTCAATGTGTCGCTGACCGAGGCATCTAAAAGGGCGACGAAGGGCGCGTTGCGGGCGCGCATCAAGACTGCCTGAAAAGCTTGCTAAATTTAAAAAAGAGTAAACAAAATCAGCTAATTGCGTTATCTTGTTCATGACATTTATTACCTATTTCCGCAGCACATGAAGAAATTTGATTTCTGGAAGGCAGACTGGTTTCTGGGCGTCTTGGTGACGCTTTTGGTGCTGGCTGCCGTCAATAGCGATCTGGTGCAAAGTCTGGAGCGCAAGGCATATGACCTTGGCGTCAAGGCGGCGTCGCGCACGCCTTCGGACAAGGTGGCCGTGATCGCTATTGACAAGCAAAGCATCGACAACATCGGGCGCTGGCCGTGGCCGCGCGATGTGCATGCCAAGATGACCGATATTCTGGCTGGCGCTAAAGCCAAGGTTATTTCCAACAACGCATTTTTCTTCGAGCCGCAGATTGATCCCGGCCTGACGTACGTCAACAAGCTGATGGAGATTTACAACACCAATTCGGGTGCCGCTGGCGCGCGCAGTGCAGAGTTCGAGCGCTTTGGCGCCGTGTTGCGCGAGGCCGAAATCGCACTCAATGCCGACCGTATACTGGCGGCGAGCTTTACCAGGGCGGGCAATGTGTTGCTGCCGTTTGTGTTCGAGCAATTCGCCGAGCCACTGGGTAATCCCGACAAGCCTTTGCCGAAATATGCGCTGGACGTTAGTGTGCCCGCAGTGCCACGGTTGACCCACGGCATTAACCCCACCTTTCCCGTACCCGATCTTGCGGCTGCCGCAAGTGGTATGGGGCATTTGAATACGCTGCTGGATGTGGATGGCGGGGTGCGCACCGAGCCTTTGCTGGTGCGCCATTACGAGCGTGCGTTTCCGTCGCTGTCGGTGATGGTTGCCGCACGTAGTTTGAATCTGAAACTTGCCGATATCAAAGTTTCGGATGAAGCCCTGCAAATCGGCGGTTTGAAAATACGCACGGACGACGGCCTTCGCATGAACACGTTTTTTTATTCCGGCAAAGACGGCGCACCGGCCTTTCCGGTGGATTCGTTTTTTGATGTCTTAACCGGCAAGATTCCGGCATCCAAGTATCAGGACAAAATCGTACTCATCGGCCCGACGGCGGCAGGGCTGGGTGCGACTCAGGTAACGCCCATTTCACCGGCAACACCGCCGGTATTGACGATGGCGCATACGGTGTCGAGCATTCTGGGCGAGCATTTTTTTGTCGCGCCCGCGTGGGGCTTGTGGGTGGAGCGCGGCGTGCTGCTGGCAGTGGCGTTGTACCTGATACTGGGGCTGCCGAGGTTGGGTGCGCGGCTGGGGGCGGTGGCAACCGTGGTGTTGCTGATAGCGCTGGTGGCGACACACTTCGCGCTGATGACGACGCAACTGTTGTGGATACAGTTAATGGCAGCCGTCACGTTGCTGCTGATCGGCCATGCGGCGCTGGTAACCAAGCGCTTTATTGTCACTGAGCGCGGCAAGGAAAAGGCCGACGTCGAATCCGCCGAATCCAATCGCATGCTGGGCCTGGCGTTTCAGGGGCAGGGTCAGCTGGATATGGCGTTCGATAAATTCCGCAAGCTGGCGGTGGACGACAGTGTGATGGAAATTCTGTACAACCTTGCGCTGGATTTTGAGCGCAAGCGCCAGTTCAACAAAGCGGAATCGGTGTTCAGCTACATGAATGCGTACAACCCGAAATTCCGTGATCTCGAGCAGCGCTTGTCGCGTGCGCACAATATGGCGGAAACGATAATTCTGGGTGGCAGCGGTGGGCAAAGCCATCCGGGCGGCTCTATGGCGCTGGCGGGCAGCGGCGGCGAAAAGCCCATGCTGGGTCGCTACCAGATTGAAAAAGAGCTGGGCAAAGGCGCGATGGGAGTGGTGTATCTCGGCAAAGACCCGAAAATCGGGCGCGTGGTGGCGATCAAGACAATGGCGCTGTCGCAGGAGTTTGAAGCGGATGAGCTGGTGGAAGTTAAAGAGCGTTTCTTCCGAGAGGCTGAAACGGCGGGCCGGTTGACGCACCCGAATATCGTCACTATGTATGATGCTGGCGAAGAGCACGATCTGGCGTTTATCGCCATGGAATTTTTGAAGGGCGGCGATTTAGCCCCGTACACCAAACCCGACAACCTGCTGACACTGCCGACCGTGGTATCGATCATCGCGCGCGTGGCAGAGGCGCTGGGATATGCCCATAAAAACAACGTGGTGCATCGTGATATCAAGCCTGCCAACGTCATGTATGATGCAGAGTCTGATAGCGTAAAGGTTGCCGATTTTGGCATCGCACGGATTACAGATTCATCCAAAACCAAAACGGGCATGGTTCTCGGAACACCGTCGTACATGTCGCCTGAACAACTGTCAGGCAAAAAAGTTGAAGGCCTGTCGGACATGTTCTCGCTGGGCGTGACGCTGTATCAGCTGGTCAGTGGACGCTTGCCATTCGTGGGTGACTCGATGGCGCAACTCATGTTTAAAATCGCAAACGAACCGCATGTGGATATTCGTCAGCACAACCCGGCTGTGCCGGCGTGTGTCGCTGCGATTGCCAATAAAGCGCTTGCCAAAGAACCGGAACAGCGGTATCAAAGCTGTGACCAAATGGCCAAGGCGCTTCGCCTGTGCCTGAGTAGTCTCAAGGTACCAAATAAACCCCCAGTAGAGGCGGCTTGAGCCAGGACTGAAAATGACCCCTGAAATCAAACAATTCGATATGGCCAGCGCGACCGACGTAGGAAGGGTGCGCGCCCATAATGAAGACAGCATGGCGGCTGACCCGGGTATC
>CANKUB010000190.1 GCA_947486575.1 Betaproteobacteria bacterium
GATCACCAGCAAATCCGATTTGGTAATACCCGGCCCGCCTTTGCGCGGAATTTTATCGCCTGCAGCCACGTCGATCACATAGAGTGTCAAGTCCGATAGTTCGGGGCTGAATGTCGCCGCGAGATTATCGCCACCCGATTCGATAATTATCAAATCCAGGTTGGTAAAGCGCCGGTTAAGCCGCGCGACGGCTTCAAGATTGATCGACGCATCTTCGCGTATGGCCGTGTGCGGGCAACCGCCGGTTTCAACGCCGATGATACGATCAGGCGAGAGCGCTTCGTTACGCACGAGAAACTGCGCATCTTCTTCCGTATAAATATCGTTGGTGACGACTGCGATATTGTATTTATCGCGCAGTGCGCGGCATAGCACGAGTGTCAGCGCGGTTTTGCCGGAACCGACCGGGCCGCCGATACCTACGCGCAGGGGTTGTGTATGTGTTGTTGATGTCATGAGCGAAAGAGTCTGCTGTATTGCGTTTCATGGCGGCTGGAAAGCATCGCCAGGCCCGGCGCGAAATTTCCCAGATCATTGTCATCACGCACGGCGGCTGCCTGCGCGATTGTCTCAAGCTGCGCACCGAGCGCAAGTAATATTTTTTGCCCGGCGGTTTGTCCTAGCGGCACCGCTTTGAGTGCGGCCATCACCTGATTTTCCAGCCACGACCACAGGTAAGCGATTAGCGCCGCAGAAGGTTCAATATGCCATTGCGCGGCAGCGCACGCATAGGCTGTGGGAAATGCCGGTTCTTCGATGCGCTGCAACCGCGCAAATGCAGGCGCGTTCTCGTCACCGAGTTCATTCAGCAATCGCGTTAACGAATACCCCATCTGCACCGTCTCCGCGCGCAACTCAGCCGATTCGCGGCTGGCGAGAAAATACGCGTTCCAGTAATCGATAGCGGCGAAATCATTGTTTTGCCACACGGCTAGCAAACGCAAGAGCACGGGCGCTTCCATGCTTGCAACCGAGATTTTCAGCACATCGCTGATCCAGCATTGCGCGCTCGCGACGTCATGCACAAGACCCGCTTCAATCGCGGACTCCAGCCCTTGTGAATAGCTGTACGCGCCCACCGGCAGCGTGGGGCTGGCGAGTTGCAGCAGGCGCGAAAGTTGCTGATTACCCATAATTTAATTGTGTGTAACTATTTGTTTTTAAATGATTTTTAAATATTCATGTATGCGTGCGCCGCGACTGTCTTCGTCGCTGTGATGATGATGGCCCCCGCCATAGGCACCTGCCTCCGGTTCAAACGCTGCATGCATCGGCGTCAAACTCGCGCCTAATCCCGTGAGCATACCCGCCAGCACATGATCGGCGGCGATGCGCAAAAATCCGTCGCCAACCTGCACCGGCACATGCCGATTGCCGAGGTGATACGCCGCGCGCGCAAGCGCGGCAGCATCAACACAGGTGACGTGCAGCACATCCTCCGTTTCAGACACCACTTCGACGATGCGCCCGTCAACCGCATGCAACAAATCACCGCCGCGCAAAATTTCGCCACGCGGCATCATCAGCCACGCTTCTTCCCCATCAACCAGCTTGGTACGCAAGCGGCTTTTCTGGCGCAAATCAAACGTCAGCTTCAATTGCGCATGCACGGTGCCTGCGACAGTCGACAACCTGGATTTCAGTTCTATCATCAGAACAAAAAGTAACGTTGCGCCATCGGCAGCACTTTGGCGGGCTCACACACCAGTAGTTCGCCATCGGCGCGCACTTCATACGTTTCAGTATCGACTTCTATTCTGGGTTGCCAGTTATTCAGTACCATGTCTTTTTTGCCGATCTTGCGCACGTTGTGTATGGCTTCGAGTGGCTTGGCTAAACCCAGCGCCGCTATCGCTGGATTTTTCAGCGCCGCTTTCGACACAAACGTGAGTGACGTTCTGAGCGCCTTGCCAAAGCTGCCGAACATCGGCCGGTAATGCACCGGCTGCGGTGTGGGAATTGAAGCATTAGGGTCGCCCATCGCCGCCGCCGCAATCATGCCGCCCTTGATTATCAGCGATGGCTTTACCCCAAAAAACGCGGGCTTCCACAGCACCAGATCAGCGAGTTTGCCTTCGGCAATCGAACCCACCACATGCGATACACCGTGCGCAATCGCCGGGTTGATGGTGTATTTCGCCACGAAGCGCTTCACCCGTGCGTTGTCGCTTTCTTTGGGATCGCCTTTCAGACTGCCGCGCTGCACTTTCATTTTGTGCGCGGTTTGCCATGTGCGAATGATGACTTCGCCCACGCGCCCCATCGCCTGCGAGTCGGACGACATCATCGAAAACGCGCCAAGGTCATGCAAAATATCTTCGGCGGCAATGGTCTCTTTGCGAATGCGCGATTCGGCGAACGCCACGTCCTCGGCAATCGCCGGGTCAAGGTGATGGCACACCATCAGCATGTCGAGGTGCTCGGCGATGGTATTCACCGTGTATGGCATGGTCGGGTTGGTGGACGACGGCATCACGTTGGGCTCGCCGCAAACCTTGATGATATCGGGCGCATGCCCGCCGCCCGCGCCCTCGGTATGAAACGTGCAAATCGCGCGGCCTTTCATCGCCGCCACCGAGGTCTCGACAAAGCCCGATTCATTCAGCGTGTCGGTGTGTATAGCCACCTGCACGTCCATGTCATCCGCCACCGACAAACAGTTGTCGATAGCGGCAGGTGTGGTGCCCCAGTCTTCGTGCAGTTTCAGGCCGATGGCACCTGCCTCGACTTGCTCTTTAAGCGGCGCGGGCATGCTGGCATTGCCCTTGCCGAGAAACCCCAGATTCATCGGAAACGCTTCCGCCGCACCGAGCATGCTGTGCATATGCCAAGGCCCCGGCGTGCAAGTCGTGGCAAACGTGCCGGTGGCCGGGCCGGTGCCGCCGCCGATCATCGTGGTCACGCCTGACATCAACGCTTCTTCAATTTGCTGCGGACAAATAAAATGAATGTGCGTGTCGATACCACCTGCGGTAACGATTGAACCTTCGCCAGCGATAATTTCCGTGCCAGCACCGATGGGAATGGTAATGCCCGGCTGGATATCGGGATTGCCGGCCTTGCCGATCTTCCAGATGCGCCCCTGCTTGATTCCTATGTCAGCCTTGACGATGCCCCAGTGATCGATAATCAGTGCATTGGTGATTACCGTGTCGGCCACTTTTGCGGAAACGAGCTGGCTTTGCCCCATACCGTCACGTATCACTTTGCCGCCACCGAATTTCACTTCTTCGCCGTAAATCGTGAAATCTTTTTCGACCTCAATCCACAGTTCGGTGTCGGCAAGACGCACACGATCACCGACCGTGGGGCCGAACATTTCGGCATAGGCTTGACGCGAAATTTTCATAATGCCCCCATCACTTTCCCGGCAAATCCGTAAACCTTACGCGCTCCTGCAAGAGCCACCAGCTCCACCGTGCGTGATTGCCCCGGCTCGAATCGCACTGCCGTGCCTGCTGCAATGTTCAAGCGAAAGCCGCGCGTGGCGGCACGCTCAAACTTGAGCGCATCGTTCGCCTCAAAAAAATGGTAGTGCGAGCCAACTTGAATCGGGCGATCGCCGCTGTTGGTGACGGATATTGCCATCGTGGTGCGCCCAACGTTCAACGCAATATCGCCCGGCGCGGCCTTCATTTCTCCAGGTATCATCGCAGGCCTTTCAAACGATGGGGTTGTGAACGGTGACAAGCTTGGTACCGTCCGGGAATGTCGCTTCGACTTGGATTTCCGGAATCATTTCCGGTACGCCCTCCATCACGTCATCGCGCTTGAGCAAGTTCGCACCCCAGCCCATCAAGTCAGAGACCGCGCGGCCATCGCGCGCACCTTCCATGATCGCCGCACTGATCAGCGCGACCGACTCCGGATAATTGAGTTTGACGCCGCGCGCCATGCGTCGCTCGGCGAGCAGTGCGGCGGTAAAAATCAACAGCTTGTCTTTTTCTCTGGGAGTAAGTTCCATGCCTGATTCCTTATGTATTCCAGATGCGCGGCGCTACCGCCGCACGCGCCGCGACCACCGGCCGCAGGTGCTCCCACACTGCCACAAAGTAACGCCGGGCTGCCTCGCTGGACTCGCCAAGATAGCGCACAACCATTAACCCAGGCAATCGCGTAATGGACGTTTCACCGGCCTCCGCCACCAAGTCGCGGCAGGCACCCAAATCAATACTTTCCAGATTTTCTGCCACCGCCAGCATCGTGCCGCATACCGTTTTACCGCCTAATCCCGCAGCGGCGAGCGCCAGCAATCCACCCGCCTCAATACCGCCGCGCTCTATCCATAGTGGCTTTCCATCACGCAAAATAGTCACGCGATTCCGGATATGTCCGCGCTGAAACCGTTCGCCCGATCCCGCACGGCCCAAACACATGACATCCCAACCCAGGTAGCGCGCGCCCTTTGCCAGCAGCACATTTGTTTCAATATTCGCCATTGCGCCATCAAACACAATGGTTTCCTGCGGCAGCCACTCCAGACACGCCGCTTCATCTAACGTAAACGTGAGCTGTTGGTGCGCCCACTGCCCCGCGGATCGATACCATTTTCCCGCACCCGGTGTGGTCAGCAGCGTGTGGCCGTGCGTGCCCACGCGTGCATGAATATCTAAATAGTCACCGCCCACAATGCCTGCGGGTGGATGCACAATAATGTTGTGGCAAACGGCCTCGCCCTCCGGGTAGAGCGCCTTTTGCACCACCAGCGGGCCATCGTGTCGGCGGCTGGCCAGCACGGTGCGTCCACCACGATATTCGTACTCAAGCGCGAGATGCGCGCGCCAGCTATCAACACTAAGGTCAGCAATAAGCGGAGTAGGCAGATCAGCAGGTCGCATACGGCCATCATACCGCCAGCAGCGCGCGCACGTCGTTCTTGTCCATATCAGCACCGGCGCCACGCGCAATAATGTCACCGCGTTCCATCACCAGATATTGATCGGCCAGTGAACGCGCAAAATCGTAGTACTGCTCGCACAACAAAATGGCCATTTCGCCACTGGCAGCGAGTGTGCGAATCACGCGCTCGATATCCTTGATGATGGAGGGTTGTATGCCCTCGGTAGGCTCGTCCAATATCAGGAGCCTGGGATTCATCGCCAGTGCGCGGCCTATTGCCAACTGCTGTTGCTGTCCGCCCGACAGATCACCGCCGCGCCGCTTCATCATTTGCGTCAGCACCGGAAACATCTCGTATATGCGTTCGGGTATGCGTGCACCACGCGGCAGCGTGGCCAGGCCCATATCGAGATTTTCTGCGACGGTAAGTCGCGGAAAGATATCGCGGCCCTGCGGCACGTATCCCATACCCGCACGGGCGCGTTCGTACGGCGCGGCAGACGTGAGATTGACGCCGTTGAAGGAAACGGTGCCGCTTTTTGCCGGCACCAAACCCATCAGTGTCTTGAGCAATGTGGTTTTACCTACGCCGTTGCGCCCGAGCAGCACGGTGACTTTGCCCGGCGGCACTTCAAACGACAAGTCACGCAGTATGTGGCTGCCGCCATAAAATTGATTGAGGTTCGCTACATTCAACATATCAGCGCCCTGTCAGCGACCCAAGTAAACTTCAATCACACGTGGATCGTTTTGCACGTGCTCCATCGCACCTTCGGCGATGACGCTGCCCTCGTGCAGCACCGTGACTTTGCGTGCGATTTTTTCGACAAAGGCCATGTCGTGCTCCACCACCACCAGCGAGTGCTTGCCAGCCAACGTCAAAAAAAGCTCTGCCGTGCGTTCGGTTTCGTCGTCACTCATGCCAGCCACCGGCTCGTCGAGCAGCAGCAATTTCGGCTCCTGCATCAGCAGCATGCCGATTTCGAGCCACTGCTTTTGCCCATGCGATAACAGGCCTGCAACACGTTGCTCACTGTCGGTCAAGCGGATCAATTTGAGCATTTCGGCGATGCGATCACGCTGCTCACTCGTCAGCCGCGCGAATAACGTTTTGACAACGCGCTTGCCGGCTTTCATGGCCAGTTCAAGATTTTCAAACACCGTATGATGCTCAAAGATCGTAGGCTTCTGGAACTTGCGGCCGATCCCGGCCTGCGCGATCTGCACTTCAGAATATTGTTTTAAATCAATGGTTTGTCCAAAGAACGCGGTGCCGGAATCAGGCCGCGTTTTGCCCGTGATCACATCCATCATGGTTGTCTTACCGGCGCCATTGGGGCCGATCACGCAGCGCAGTTCGCCGGCGTCGATCGCCAGCGACAGATTGTTCAGCGCCTTGAAGCCGTCAAAGCTCACGCTGATGTTGTCCAGATAAAGCACCACGCCGTGTGTGACGTCGAGTTGCCCCGGCTTCACCACCTGGCTGTAAGACGATACGGGATCGTCCGCGGCCGGTTGCCTGTGACGCGGCGGGATTTCCACCGGTGGCGGCCACATCCACGTGGTCATTTCGCGCCTCGCCATTTGTTGAGCAGACCAACGATGCCCTGCGGCATGAACAGCGTCACTAGAATGAACATCAGCCCCAGCACATACAGCCAGTATTCCGGGAACGCCTGGGTGAAAAAGCTCTTGGCGCCGTTGACCACACCGGCGCCGATGATGGCGCCGGTGAGCGTGCCGCGCCCGCCCACCGCGACCCAGATGGCGATTTCAATCGAGTTGGCAGGCGACATTTCGCCAGGATTGATAATGCCGACTTGCGTAACGTAGAGCGCGCCGGCAATGCCGCACAGCACCGCCGATAGCGTCCAGATAAACAGTTTGTAATGCAATGTGTTGTAGCCGCAGAACATCACGCGCTGCTCAGCGTCGCGTATTGCCGCCAGCACGCGACCAAATTTCGACGTAACAAGATAACGCCCCAGCAGCAGCGTGCTGATCAGCACCGCGCCGCTCAGTGTGAACAAGACCATGCGCGTTTCCGGCGTGGTAATGCTGTAGCCGAGAATGCGTTTGAAATCGGTAAATCCGTTGTTGCCGCCAAAACCGGTTTCATTGCGAAAAAACAGCAGCATTGCAGCGTAGGTCAGCGCTTGCGTAATAATCGAAAAATACACGCCCTTGATGCGCGAACGAAAGGCGAAATAGCCAAACACATACGCCAGCAAGCCCGGCACGGCCACCGCCAGCAGTAGCGCCCATGCGAAAGAATCGGTATTCCACCACTGCCACGGGAATACTTTCCAGTCTAGAAACACCATGAAATCCGGCAACTCGGCGCGGTATTGTCCGTCCGCGCCAATCTGCCGCATCAGATACATGCCCATGCTGTATCCACCCAGCGCGAAAAAGAGGCCATGACCCAGAGACAAAATACCGCAATAGCCCCAGATCAGATCCATGGCCATCGCCACGATGGCATAGCACATGATTTTACCCATGAGCGTGATCCAGTAGGCTGATATATGCAACGCACTATCGGCTGGCACCCACAAATTCAGCAGCGGAAACACTACAAACAGCACAAAGCCCAAAGCACCGAGCGCCGCCCAACCCGACGCGCCGTAGAGACGCGTAAATGCGCTCGACAGTGGCCCGCTCATGTTTCTACCGATCGGCCCTTCAAGGCGAACATGCCTTGCGGACGTTTCTGAATAAATACAATGATGAACACCAGCACGGCAATTTTCGCCAATACCGCACCCGCCCAGGATTCCAGCAATTTGTTGGCGAAACCGAGTCCCAGCGCAGCGTAGATC
>CANKUB010000191.1 GCA_947486575.1 Betaproteobacteria bacterium
TGGTGCCGGGAGCCGGAATCGAACCGGCACGCTGTTGCCAGCGCGGGATTTTGAGTCCCGTGCGTCTACCAATTCCGCCATCCCGGCAAAGGGGTCAACGGCAATTACTGGAAGGCGCGAATTATGCCGTAAGCGCCGCCGCGCCACAACCCATCATTCGCTGCCGCGTATAATTCGCGCGATGTTATTGCAAGATTTTGATTTTGAGCTGCCTGCGGCGCTGATTGCGCAGTCTCCCGCCGTCGAGCGCACCTCCAGCCGTTTGTTGCAGTTAAACGGGAATAGCGGCGCGCTATCTGACGGCTTTTTTCGGCAACTTCCTGAGCATATTGCGCGCGGCGATGTGATGGTGTTTAACGACACGCGCGTCATCAAGGCGCGGCTAATGGGCGCAAAAGACAGCGGCGGCAAGGTTGAGGTGCTGATTGAGCGCGTGCTGGCCAGTGATCGTGCGCTGGCGCAGGTGCGCGCGAGTAAATCGCCGCGTGCGGGTAGTGGCCTTACGTTTACAGGAGGTACGATTGCCATTGTGTTGGGGCGGCAGGGCGAATTTTTTGAATTGCGTTTTGAAAACTGCGCAGATATTTTTGCCTTGCTGGATGCGCATGGCTCGGTGCCATTGCCGCCTTACATTGCGCATGCTGCTGACGGGGTTGACGAAACGCGCTATCAAACGGTGTACGCGCGCGCGCCCGGTGCTGTGGCTGCGCCCACGGCGGGCCTGCATTTTGATTCAGCGATGCTTGAAGCGCTTAAACAACTAGGTGTTGTCATTGCGCATGTCACGCTGCATGTGGGCGCGGGCACGTTTCAGCCGGTGCGTGTGGCTGATTTGCGTGAACATCAGATGCACAGTGAGTGGTATGACGTGCCGCAAACGACAGTGGATGCCATCAATGCGGCGCGCGCACGCGGCAACCAAGTGATGGCGGTAGGCACCACCAGTCTGCGTGCGCTGGAGTCCGCAGCTATGGATGGTGAATTGAAGGCCGGCGCCGGCGACACACGGTTGTTCATTACGCCTGGCTATACGTTCAACGCGGTGGATCGCATGCTGACGAATTTTCATTTACCGAAATCAACCTTGCTGATGCTGGTGTCGGCGTTCGCGGGCATGAATAATGTGCGCCGCGCTTACCAGCACGCTATTGAAAGGCATTACCGTTTTTTCAGCTACGGTGATGCCATGCTGATCGAAAGAAAATCCCTGTGACACGCCCGCAACCCACTACCCGCGATGCCTACCGGCAGTTCATCACCATCACCACGCGCTGGATGGATAATGATGTGTATCGTCATGTGAACAACGTTGTTTATTATTCGTTTTTTGATACCGCCGTGAATGAGCATTTGATGCGTTCAGGCGTGCTGGATCTCGATAGCTCACCTGTAGTGTCGCTGGTGGTGGATAGCGGTTGCCAGTTTTTCAGCCCGATTGCGTTTCCTGATGTGGTGCATTGTGGCTTGCGCGTGGCGCATCTGGGCAGCAGCAGCGTGCGCTACGAAATCGGCATTTTTCGCAATGACGAAGCACTGGCCGCAGCGCATGGGCATTTTGTGCATGTGGCGTGCGACCGGCACACGCATCGGCCCGTGGCGATGCCTGACAACATGCGTCGCGTGCTTGAGGCTCTACATCATGGAATTTAAGGTAACGCACACGGATGGGCTCTCGCGGCGTGGCGTATTGCGCACCGCGCATGGCGACATTGATACGCCCGCGTTCATGCCCGTGGGTACGTACGGCACAGTGAAAGCGATGAACCCAGTGGAGTTGCGTGAACTCGGCGCGCAGATTGTGTTGAGTAATACCTTTCACCTGTGGTTGCGGCCGGGGCTGGAGGTGATCGGCGCGCATGGCGGGTTGCATCGCTTTATGGGGTGGGATGGGCCGATACTCACTGACTCTGGCGGCTTTCAGGTGTTCAGTCTTGGCGCGCTGCGCAAAATTACCGAGGAAGGTGTGAAGTTTCAATCGCCGGTAAACGGTGATACCTGTTTCCTCACGCCGGAAGAATCCATGCGCATACAGCGCGTGCTGAATTCCGATATTGTGATGGTGTTTGATGAATGCACGCCGTATCCCGCGACGGTAGATGAGGCGCGCACCTCGATGCAGTTGTCGCTGCGCTGGGCCGCGCGCTCCAAGACCGAGCATCAAGGCAACAGCAACGCGCTGTTCGGCATTGTGCAGGGCGGGGTGTACGAACCGCTGCGCGATGAATCGCTGGCGGGCCTCACGCAAATCGGCTTTGATGGTTACGCCATTGGCGGCTTGTCGGTGGGCGAAACCAAAGCGGAAATGCTGCGCATGCTGCGCCACACTGCGCCGAAATTGCCTGCGGATAAGCCACGTTATTTAATGGGCGTGGGCACGCCGCAAGACATTATCAATGCGGTGCTGGCGGGTGTGGATATGTTCGATTGCGTGTTGCCCACGCGCAACGCGCGCAACGGCTGGCTGTATACCAGCGCGGGCGTGGTCAAACTGCGCAACGCGCAATACCGCAATGATCTTGCGCCGCTGGATGCGCAATGCGCTTGCTACACCTGCAAAAATTTCACGCGTGCGTATTTGCACCACTTGCAAAAGGTAAATGAAATCCTCGGTGCGCGGTTAAATACGCTGCATAACCTGCATTTTTATCAGCGCCTGATGCAGCGGTTGCGGGGGGCAATTGCGGCGGGAAAGCTCGGCGAAATTGCACATGAATTAACTGCGGAATGGCCATTCGAAGCGGGGGCGGAAGTCGAAAAATAGGTTAAAATGCAAGGGTTTTGGTGCGTGTTGCCTGGGTTTTGCTTGAATTCCACAGCGCCGCCGCAATATCGTACAGCGCATCACCACAGCGTTAACCACACAGCGTTACCAGCGTCACCACAAGAAAATCTCCGAGGAGCGTATTTCCAATGTTTATCAGTCAGGCGTGGGCGCAAAGCGCAGGCGGTGCAACACAGGGCGGCGGCATCGAAAGCATGTTGCTTATCGTGCTGATGTTCGGCGTGTTGTATTTTTTGATGATTCGTCCGCAGATGAAGCGCGCCAAAGAGCATAAAGCGATGATTGAGGCGCTGCAAAAAGGTGATGAAGTCGTCAGCGGCGGGGGCATTCTGGGTCGCGTCAGCAAAATCAGCGAGGGCTACGTTACGCTGGAAGTGGCGCAAGGTGTGGAAATGGTGCTTCAGCGTTCTGCTGTGCAAGTCGTGCTGCCCAAGGGTACGATTAAAAATATTACGTAAGGCGTGAGGGATGAGGTGCAATACTGCGCTACTCCCGTGCTCCACGCTCCATCTCCCCACGTCTCACGCCTCACGAAAAAATGAACCGCTACCCCCTCTGGAAATACATCCTTATCGTCGTGCTGCTGGCGATGGGACTTCTCTATACGGTACCGAATTTTTACGGCGAATCGCCAGCCGTGCAGGTATCTTCGCTCAAGCCCTCGGCAAAAATTGATCCGGCGGTACTGGGTCGCGTCGAAGAGGCGCTGACCAAAGGCGGCTTCAAGCCAGAGGGCTTGATGCAGGACCTCACCGGCATCAAGGCGCGCTTTGGCGACACGGACACTCAGTTAAAAGCCAAAGAGTTGCTGCAGGCGCAGTTGGGTGAGGATTACGTGGTGGCGCTGAACCTGCTCTCGCGCAGTCCTGTGTGGCTGACTTCCATCGGTGCGTTGCCGATGTATCTGGGGCTGGATTTGCGCGGCGGCGTGCATTTTCTGTTGCAGGTGGACATGAAGGCCGCGCTTAACAAGCGTATCGACACCACCGTCGGTGATATACGCGGCACCCTGCGCGACAAGCGCATTCAGTATTCTGGTGTGGCGCGTGAGCGTGACGACGTGGTGGTGCGCTTTCGCGATAAAGATACGCAAGCCAAAGGTGTTGCCGAGATTGAAAAGGCGTTTCCCGATCTGGATTTAAGGGCGCAGGCCGACTCGGACTTCAAAGTTACCGCCAAGCTCAAGCTTGAGGCGGTCAGGCGTACGCAGGAGTTCGCGCTGCAACAAAATATCACCACGTTGCGTAATCGCGTTAATGAGCTTGGAGTGGCTGAGCCGATTATCCAGCAGCAAGGCACTGATCGCATCGTCGTGCAATTGCCCGGTGTGCAGGACACCACCCGTGCCAAAGATATTCTGGGGCGTACCGCCACGCTCGAAATTCGCATGGTCGAAGCGCACGCCGGGGACCCGGCGGGCCGCAATTACGATCCGCAAAAGCTCGAACAGGCGATCAAAGGCCAGGTGCCGTTCGGTACCGAATTGCATTACTCGGCACGCAGCAGCGGTAAAGAGGCGCTGCTGCTGGGTAAGCAGGTAGTGCTCACTGGCGAACGTTTGACGGATGCATCGCCGGGCTTTGATTCTACCGATCACCGGCCCATGGTTAGCGTTACGGTGGACGGTCAGGGCGCGCGCGTGGTGCAGCAGGTCACGCGCGAAGGCGTCAAACGCCGCATGGCGATTTTGCTGATTGACCGTGGCAAACCCGAAGTGCTGACCGCGCCGGTGATTCAATCCGAGTTGGGTGCACGCTTTCAGATTACCGGTTTTGGCACTACAGCTGAAACCAAGGATCTTGCGCTCTTGCTGCGTGCGGGCGCGCTTGCCGCACCGATGGAAATAGTGGAAGAGCGTACGGTTGGCCCTTCACTGGGTGCTGAAAACATCAAGATCGGTTTTCAATCCATGTGGTACGGCTTTGCCGCGATTGCTGTATTCATGATGCTTTATTACATGCTGTTCGGCGTGATTTCGATCATTGCGTTATCATGTAACCTGTTGTTTTTAATAGCATTATTATCTATGCTGCAAGCGACATTAACGCTGCCTGGCATTGCTGCCATTGCGCTGGCGCTCGGTATGGCGATTGACGCCAACGTGCTGATCAACGAACGGATACGCGAAGAGTTGCGTAACGGCAATACGCCGCAAGCGGCGATTTTTTCCGGTTACGACCGCGCCTGGGGCACCATTCTTGACTCCAACGTGACGACGCTGATTGCCGGTATTGCGCTATTTGCGTTTGGCTCCGGGCCGGTAAAAGGTTTTGCTGTGGTGCATTGTCTGGGCATTTTGACTTCAATGTTCAGCGCGGTAATGTTGTCACGCGCGCTGGTTAATCTGTGGTACGGCATGCGCCGCAAACTGGATGGCGTGTCGATCGGGCAAGTGTGGAAACCCACGGAGAGCAAGGCTTAGGGCAGCGCCTGTAAGCCGGAGACAACTATGGAATTCTTCAGAATCAAACGTGATATCCCCTTCATGCGCCACGCGCTGATCTTTAACGTGATCTCAATGATTACGTTTGTGATTGCGGTGATTGCGCTATCGACTAAGGGCCTGCATCTGGGTGTGGATTTCACCGGCGGCACGGTGATGGAGGTCAGCTATAGTCAACCCGCCGATCTGAACAAGATACGTGATGCGATGGCCAAGCTCGGTTTCACCGAAGCCAGCGTGCAGAATTTTGGCACCACTCGCGATGTGCTGATACGCCTGCCGGTGAAGCAGGGCGTGACCAGTGCGAAATTGTCCGAGCAGGTGCTGGGCGAGCTAAAAGGCATTGATAGCACGGTCAATCTCAAGCGCACTGAATTCGTCGGCCCGCAAGTCGGCAAAGAGTTGCTGGATAACGGCGCGCTGGCGTTGCTGTTTGTGTCGCTGGGCATCGTGTTGTATCTGTGGCTGCGCTTTGAGTGGAAATTTGGCGTATCGGCCATCATTGCCAACCTGCACGACGTGGTGATTATTCTCGGCTTTTTCTCGATTTTTCAGTGGGAGTTTTCATTGCCAGTGCTGGCGGCGGTGCTGGCGATTCTGGGTTACTCGGTGAACGAATCGGTGGTGGTGATGGATCGGGTGCGTGAGAATTTCCGCAACCGCAAGTTCCGCACCACGCCCGTGCCGCAGGTGATCGATAACGCCATCACTGCCACCATGTCGCGCACGGTCATCACCCACGGCAGCACGCAGTTGATGGTGTGTTCCATGCTGATTTTTGGCGGTGAGACGCTGCATTATTTTGCGCTGGCGCTGACCATCGGTATCTGCTTCGGTATTTACTCCTCGGTATTCGTCGGCAGCCCGTTATTGATGTGGCTGGGCCTGCGCCGCGAAGACCTTGCCAAAGTCGAACGCAAAACTGCTGACGCGACCGTTTAGCCGGACGGATACCTAGCGTGGAGCTTCTGACCAGCTTTATCGACATCGTACTGCACCTCGATAAATACTTGCAGGTGCTTATCCAGAACTATGGCGTATGGATTTACGCCATTCTGTTTTTAATTATTTTCTGCGAAACGGGTTTGGTCATAGCCCCGTTTCTGCCGGGCGATTCGTTGCTGTTTGTTGCAGGGGCGCTGGCCGCCTCAGGCAATATGTATGTTCATACCCTGTTTCTGGTGCTGGTGGCGGCATCCTTCCTCGGCGACAACACCAATTACTGGATCGGGCGTTTCTTTGGCCCCAAGGTATTTTCGCGCAAGGGTTCGTTATTGCTTAACCCCAAATACCTTGAACACACGCAGGGTTTTTATGACCGGCACGGCGGCAAGACTGTGGTGATCGCGCGCTTCCTGCCCATCGTGCGCACCTTTGCGCCGTTTGTCGCGGGCATCGGTCGTATGGTGTACCCGCGCTTTGTGATGTTTGCTTTTGGCGGCGCGGTGCTGTGGATAGGCTCGCTGGTCTACGCCGGGTATTTCTTCGGCAATATTCCCTGGGTGAAAAACAATCTGTCACTGGTGATTGTTGGTATTGTCGTGCTGTCGATACTGCCAGGCATCATTGAGTTTGCACGCCGTAAATTCAGTGCGCGCGCTGCGTAATCTGCGCGGCGCGACGGCCTCGCCGTGAATCTATACTTTCGGTTGCTGATCCTGCTGTTGCGTATCTGGAGATTGCCCGGGCGCGGGCTGTTTGATGAATCGCGCGCGGCATTTCGCGTGCTGCCCAACGATTGCGACATCAATTTCCATATGAATAACGGGCGCTACCTCACGTTCATGGATCTGGGGCGCGTGCATCTGATGGCTCAAAACGGACTGCTCAAGGTGATGGTGTGCGAAAAATGGATGCCGGTTTTGGCTGCGGCAGAAATCAATTTCATACGTTCCATTGAGCCGTTCCGGAAATTCGAGCTGGTGACGCGGCTGGTAAGCTGGGATGAAAAATATTTCTATATCGATCAGAAATTTGAGGCTGGCGGCAAGCTCTGCGCACATGCTTATGTGAAGGGCGTATTCTTGAAGAAGGGGCGCAAATTGCCTAACAGCGACATCGCCGCAGCGGCTGGCTACAACGGTGCGCCGCCGCCAGTGCCCGACGAGTTGCGATTGTGGGCAGAGTTAGGCAACGCCAAGAAACAGCGCGCCGCTGAAAATTAAATCAATAAAAATAATGGGTCTTCGCGTACGAGTGTGGGTGAATTTGAGGCATTTTAGAGCACTGGCAACATGCACGTGAGTATTTTCAGTCGCAGATATTCCTCATCGCGCAGCCCGTATGCACGACGTTGAATGACGCGAATTTTGTTGTTCAATCCCTCAA
>CANKUB010000192.1 GCA_947486575.1 Betaproteobacteria bacterium
CGGATGGCTGCAGATGGAATATGCGCCGCCCGACTATTCTGAAAAACAACTGGACGAGCTAGACCGGCTCACCGAGAAGTGGGTCGATGATCACCAGCGGCAGGCCGAGGCCGCCGGAAAACGCGGGAGAACTCCGCACTCTTGAGTTATGTATACCAAAACAAGAACTATTGTGCCGCAACACACTCGATATTGCGCAGATCAGTCAGTGTTTGCAGCACGTCCTTTTCGACCTGCTGCATAGCTACATTTGCAAAGTGCTTGGTCACCGCCGCGCCTATTTCCTGCGCTGTTTTGGGGTGCTCCAGCGATTGCCAGATATACGCGGCGGTTGCGTTTAGCACGCAAAATTTATTATTTATTGGGTTGAAAAGGACCGTTTCATCCTTCATCGGTGCCATCTCTACTTTCGGATTTCGAACAAACAATTCAGCCACGCGCTATTCTCTCGACTGGAATATCTGTAAGGCACAAGTCCGAGCAAATCAAAAATTTGCTCGGATTCAAACATTCTTAACAATTCTTAACAAATAAGATAGCACAAATCCGTGCGATAAAATATAAAGGACAAGTCAATTTGATACGAGTGTGTCCCGTTGTGTGTATTACGTGGCATGTTTATACGTTAAGTTAGGATCAGCATACGCAAAGCATGAATTTATTATATCGGAGAAAACCATGAATAATCAAGATGTTGGCGTCAGCATTGAAAACCATGTAGCAACTGTCGAACTGCGGCGTCCGCCGAATAATTTTCTCGACATCGACCTCATTGGGAACCTGGCGTCGGTGCTGGAGACGCTGGATGGGGACGATTCTTGCCGCAGTATTGTCCTGGCGGCGGCAGGTAAGCATTTTTGCGCAGGCGCAAACCTGAAAAAACGCGTTGATGACGAAGCGGCGGGCAAGGCGCAGGCGGCGCGGCCACGGCATCTTTACCATGAAGCACAGCGTCTGGTGCGGACTCGTAAGCCTATTATCGCGGCAGTGCATGGCAGTGCCATCGGTGCGGGGCTGGGGCTGGCGCTGGTGGCCGATTTCCGTGTCACCTGCAAAGAGGCGCGGTTGGCCGCGAACTTCTGTTCGCTGGGGTATCACCCCGGCTTTGGCATGACCTACACGCTGCCGCGCCTGGTGGGAAATCAAACTGCGAAGTGGTTGTTTCTGACCGGGCGCCGTGTTCCGGGCGACGAAGCGGTATCGATGGGTCTCGCTGACCGTCTGGTGGAGCAAGATCAGGTACGCAAGGTTGCACAGGAAATGGCCGCTGAGTTGGCGAAATCCGCCCCACTGGCCGTGCAGGCTGCTCGCGAAACGCTTAATCTCAATCTTTACAACGAGTTTCGTGCGGCAACAGAGCGCGAGGCTTTTCAGCAGAATATGCTGCGCGAGACCAACGATTTTAAAGAGGGCGTTAAAGCCGGATTTGATCGACGCGATCCGATGTTTACGGGGACATAAATTTCCCGCTTCATTGCCCGTAACGCGTGATGCGCCCTGCGCGCCCATCCTGACCTGCCTCCGCACGCGGAGGCAGGTGCCCAAAGTTGCGACTTACGGTTTAAGCCAGTAAAGCAGTTTTACGCCGCCACCAAGCCCAACACACTCTCCAGCTTCTTGCGGTGCAGCCTGGGCGCGCCGAGGCAGTGGTATAGCGAACGCGAGAGCTTGGTGTGTAGCGTGAGGCCATATTCGCGCGACACGCCGATGCCTGCATGTACTTCATGCGCATAGTCGCAGGCGTGCATATGGCTTTCGGAGGCGACTGACTTGGCGACATGGCAACTTGCTGTGGCATCCATGCCATTATCGAGTTTCGACAGCGCTTCATAGGTTGTCCAGCGCGCCGAATCCAGGTAATTGACCAAGTGTATGAGATGATCCTGCACGCGCGAGAAGCGACCAATAATCTGGCCGAATTGTGTGCGCTCCCGCGCGTAGTTGAGCGACATGTCAAATACGGTTTTGCACGAGCCCACTTTGTAGGCGCATAGTACGGGTGTCACTGACAGCATCGCGCGCTCCGCTGCGGGCCAGCCGTCACTGATAATATCGGCTGTAGCCACTTTCACGTTGTCGAGCAGCACTTCGCACATGCCGGTGATGAAACCATCGAGCGTGCGTATGGCCACACCGGCAGCCTTGGCATCGATACGCAGCACACTCACTCCTGCGCCGCCCTCGACGCGCGCCACCACCAGCAAGTCTGTCGCGAAGTTTGCGTCGTGCACAAATACTTTGGTGCCTGAAAGCGTGTAATCGCTGCCCGTGCGTTTGGCTGCCGCGCGCACGTTGTCTGCCGTCCAGCCGTATTGCGATTCGGTGAGCGCTAATGCAAATACACGCTCGCCACTGGCGATGCGCGGTAGCCAGGCTTTTTTCAAGGTGTCGCTACCGGCTTCCATCAGAATGCGCGCACACAGCACAGCAGACGAAAACAGCGGGCCCGGTACAGGGCCGCAGCCGAGCTCTTCAAACAGCACGGCTACGTCAGTGAGGTTGTTGCCGGTGCCGCCATATTCTTCCGGTATTGCCATGCCGGTCCAGCCCATCTCCAGCATCTGGGGCCATAGCGTTGTCATGATTGCGGCGGGGTCGCGGTCAAGTTTGAGCAGCGCGTCGCGGCCGCAAGAGCCTCGCACGAAGTCGCGTGCGGAATCCTGAATGAGTTTCTGGGTGTCGTTGAGTGATAGGTCCATATTGTTCTCCGGATTCTGGTATTAACGCAGGTTCGCAGCTTTTTCGCGTTCACGTCCGCCGATGCCAAGGCGGCGTGCCATGATCACGCGCTGGATGTCGGTGGTCGCACCCGGATGCAGCGAAGTGATCGAGTCGCGCTGAAAATATTCGATGGAACCGCGCAGCGGTGCCCAGCGCTTGTCCTTGGTCAGCACCAGCGGGCCGGCAATGCGCACCATTTTTTCACCCATGTCGAGGCCCGACAGTTTGCGCCGCAGGCTGTATTGCGAGCCTTCGTAGGAACGCGGCTGGTTGGTATGCGACAGCCAGTGATTGCGCATGGCGAACAGCCGCGTGATCTCGGATTCGATGTAGAGGTTAACGAGCTCTTCGCGTGCGCCGGGGTCGTCGGCGATGGCCCAGCCGTCCTCGCGTTTTTTGCAAAGATCAATGAAATCATAGACCACGCGGCGGTCAGCCAGACGGCCCATGCCGCCGTGCTCTACCTCAAGGTGGGTGGTGGCGACTTTCCAGCCGTTGTTTTCGCCGCCTACCAGGTTTTCTGCCGGTACGCGCACGTTGTCGAAGAACACCGCGTTCTTGACGCCGCAGCCGCTGCCGCCTTCGCCGCCGGTGGCGAGCAGATCCATCGGCGTCACGGAAATGCCCGGCAGGTTCATCGGAATCATCAGCCACGACAAATTCTTGTGGCGCTCGCCTTTCGGGTCGGTAACCAGAATCGTCCAGGAATAATCCGCGCCGTGCGAACTGCCGACATACATTTTCTGGCCGTTCACCACGTAGTGATCGCCGTCGCGAATGGCAGTGGATTTGATGCCAGCGAGGTCGGAGCCCGCACCTGGTTCGGTCAGCAATTGCCAGGTGCGCACTTCGCCGCGGCAGATCGGCGGCAGAAAGCGTTTTTTGTGTTCTTCAGTGCCCCACACCAGAATGGTTGGCGCGCCCATGCGGCCGCCAGCATCGTAATACGGTGGGAGTGCCAAGCCGATGCGTGTCAATTCATCCGTCAGGATGCCAATTTGCTCGGTGGAAAGATCGCCGCCGCCGTATTCCTTGGGCATGGACGGATACAGCCAGCCTTTCGCGCCAAGCGCACGCCCGAGATCACGTCGCAACTGATATTGCTCGAATGACATATCGCATGGATCGGCCATGTGCTCAATATCCGGCGACACGTTTTTGTCGAGAAACGCACGTACCTCAACGCGGAACGCAGTTTGTTCGGGTGAATCCTGAATAGCGAAGTCCATAATATAGCCTATTGATTTTATTGAAATTTATTAATTTTAATTATTTTAAGGTGACTCATTCAGAGCATCATACGACAAGCTTCCTCAGCGTTGTCAAACTACATAATACTGCAAAGCACTGCACGCATTGCGTTAAGCGTATTCGCATGCAATCGAGTTGCGCGTCAACACAGAACTACTTATAATCAGAGACCGGTCAACGCGGGAATAGCTCAGCTGGTAGAGCGCAACCTTGCCAAGGTTGAGGTCGGGAGTTCGAGCCTCCTTTCCCGCTCCAGAATTCTGGGGGCACACAGCGTAGTAGTTGCTGTGGCCCCTTTTAGTTTGTTGCAGGGATTTGTGTTAATTCTCCGGTCAGTGGCGGGGTGGCAGAGTGGTCATGCAGCGGCCTGCAAAGCCGTGTACGCCGGTTCGATTCCGACCCCCGCCTCCATAAAATCAATGACTTACGATAATTCGGCGACCTAAAAAGTCGCCTGAAGAGGCCTATTATTGCCAAAAAAAGGGCCTAAAGGTGGCAAAACCACCCGACGTACAGTCCTGTTTGCCGTGGTTGTGAGTTTTTTTGGATATAATGAAGTCCGAGTCTCTTTCTGAGATGGACACATACCATGGCTACGAAGCGGCTACGCTCATCCGGCAACTGGGAATACGTCGTCAAGCGCAAGACACTGCTGGATTCACCCCTCTACCTAAGCTTTGAGACCGAAGCCGAGGGTGACCAGTATGTAAAAAAACTGGAAGCGCTGCTCGACCAGGGCATCGTCCCCGCAGAATTCAAGAAGTCCAAAGAAGAGTTCGCTACGATCGGTGCCGCCATTCGTGGATTTCTCGCGGCGCAGCATGTCACTGCTTCTGATCGCGCCTGTCTCGGCGTGTTGTTCGACCGCATTGGTGACAAGCGCCTTTCCGCTGTTGACTACCAGTGGGCGGAGTCCTGGGTGACGGACCTGAAACGCACGCTGCACTTGTCGCCCACAACAATCCGGCATCACGTCGGCGCGCTTGCACGCTGCTTTGATTGGGCCGGGCGACGTGGCGTGGCTGCCCTTGTGTCTAATCCATTGCGTCAGATGCCGCGCAAGTATTCGACCTACACCAGCGGCGACGCTGCCGCGGCGCGTGCGCTGGGTGGCAGTGCCAAAACGGACACAGAGCGGGACCGGCGGTTGCTGACTCACGAGGAGGAGCGCATTCGGGCGATTCTGGACGGCGAAATCCCGGAAGGACGCCAACGATCCTTCGATCTTCAATGGCAGGGTGCATTGGAGTGCCTGTTTGAACTGGCGCTGGAAAGTGCGATGCGCATGCGGGAAATTTATACGGTATCGCTTGATCAGGTAGATATTCCCAATAAGACCTTCTTCCTTGAGAAGACTAAAAATGGTGACAAGCGGCAGGTACCTCTTACCTCCGTTGCCCTGAAGGCGCTCAGACGCTATATGAAGCAGGTCAAAAAGCGAGAGCGCAAGATGGAAGGTTTTTTGTTTGATGGGGGAAGACTATTCCCCTGGTGGGATGGCAAACAGGAGTCGCTGAATGCGACAACTTCCGCGCTTTCTCTTCAGTTCTCGCGAATATTCGAAGCAGCAGGCTGTGCTGATCTGCGATTTCACGACTTGCGCCACGAGGCGACATCGCGTCTATTCGAGAAGACAAAACTTTCCGATGTGCAGATCTCACGCATTACCCGGCACAAGGAACCGCGGGTGTTACGTCGTTATGCCAACCTGCGTGGCACCGATCTCGCTGCCCACCTCTGGTAACTCCGGTAGTTTAGGTAACTCCCGTTTACGGCGGGTGAGGGGCTGTGCTGTGAACGTCGATGGCTCTTTTGATTTGCGCTGTCGGAGTGAGGTGTCTTCTCTACGCTCGTTTGTCTGGCGCCGGACCTTGTCACGCAAATAATCCACCAGATCAGATTCGAGAAATACCCAGGCGCGCCCAACCTTGGCTCCCGGAAGATCGCCCGATCCGGCAAGATCGAGAACCGTGGAACGATCCACTTTCAGGAATTCGGCTGCCTCGGTAATGTCGTAGGTTTTCATGGCCTTCGCCCATGATTCTTCTCATGGGCCTCGCTCTGATTCGGCTTGTTGTAATGCGTGGAAGAAAGCATGCGCTCGCCCGGCACGACTACAGTGGTGCTGAAATCATTCGATTTCACGTCCTCGCCGGATTTCGTTATTAAATGATATAGACGCGAATCGATAGTCGTCTCGACTTTCCTGGGTTTGTCGCTGATTTGTTTGGCATGAGATTCGTATTCATGTTCTAGCGCATAACAATTTTGCAATGAAATGTGGCATCCAGGTTGATGTAATCCCCCCGAACGTGGGCGGGGTTGGCGAGAAAATGCTCATTTGCTTGATTTTTGAGAAGCGATTGAAGCCGCGCGTGCCAAGCCTTGCCGGGTTAAGTGGTTTAAATTTGAGTTGATCGCGCAGAGTGGACATTTTTGCGTATCGAGCGGGTCAGCAGGCGCCACCGGATAGCTGAGACGGCAGGAGGGACATTCCTTGCGCTGCATATCCCCTCCTGCAGACGGTGACAGGAAGCGGGCGTGCGAAAGCAGGGCGTAGGCTTGGTTGATATCAAGTCGCTTGATCCTCATTTCAGTGTGCTGTCTCTCGGTGAAGCTCAAATAGACCGTGAACGAAGCGAGGAGCTGCCATCCACGATGCAGCGGTTGGCCGGTGATCTTCCCCATGCGGTCGTAGCAGGCCAGAAAGATCGCGCTCTGAATGTTCCACGCTTCTGAGTTGTGCTTGCCGGGTCTCGTGAAAAAACCCGCCTTGCCTTGCATCAGCGGGCCGGATGGCGGATCCACGCCACGTAATGCCCGGTACAATTCACGCACTCTGTTCAGTGACACGTCCGTAAATCTCGTGATGAGCCTCGCCTTGGCGCCAGCCATGACCATGCCATTTGCAAGTTCCAGATATGCGACAGCCCATTTGGGGTCAGCCGGCCTCGCGTCCTCCGGTATCGGCGTCACGTTGACAACGCTTTCTAGCCCGCGTTTGTCGCAATGTAAGCAGTGGCGTGATGCTTCGCGGCACCAGGCAGCATGGCTGCCCCGCGGATGAATGTGTCGGTGGGAAATTGCATGATGGGCCCCTGCCAGACATGGGCAAGCAGGGCTACCTCATCGTTGGTTAGCTTGCCGAACAGGTTGGCCTGATCGATGCCGATTCCCAGTGAGATGAGTAGCTCTAGCTTTCCCGCAGCCACATCTTTTCCAGCAAGCCGTGCGTAGTTCAAATAGCGGTTGTTCAGTGCCAGCACGCGCAGCTTATCGGCGTGCGCTAATTTCGAGGCTGCCAGAGTCTTGGCAATATCTCCTGCGCTGTAAGGGAGCCGTCCCAGACAGACCGGTGTATATCTCAAGTAGTCTTCCTGGCTGGCATCCAGTTTTCCGAGCCAGTGCTCGGCGATGCTCTGATTCAGTTGCAAAAGGTCGTCCATGAGGATTTGCGCTGTGATTATAGAAAACACCG
>CANKUB010000193.1 GCA_947486575.1 Betaproteobacteria bacterium
CACACGCTGCTCGACCTGCGCGGCAACATCCCTGCGTTCATCTACATCTCGGATGGCAAGCTGCACGATGTGAATGTCCTCGACCTGATGATCTTCGAGGCTGGCAGCTTCTATGTGATGGATCGGGGGTATATCGATTTCGCCCGACTCTACATGCTGCATCAATCCCAAGCTTTTTTCGTCACGCGCGCCAAATCCAATCTGCAATATCGGCGCCTGTATTCGCATCCGATCGACAAGAGCACGGGTTTGCGTTGCGATCAGGCAATCACGTTGATCGGCCTGAACACCAGCCAAGATTATCCGATTCGATTGCGGCGTGTGAAATTCTACGATGTCGAACACGACAAGTTGCTCGTCTTTCTGACCAACAATTTCGATCTGCCCGCGTTGTGCATCACCCAACTGTATCGGTGCCGCTGGCAAGTGGAGTTGTTCTTCAAGTGGATCAAGCAGCATCTGCGGATCAAGGCGTTTTTTGGGACATCGGAGAACGCGGTCAAAACCCAAGTCTGGATCGCCATTTCGGCTTACGTCCTCGTCGCTATCGTCAAGAAACGTCTGAAATCAGAGGCCTCGCTTTACACAATCCTACAGATTTTGAGTTTGACTCTATTCGAGAAAACCTCATTGATTCAATTACTTACTGAATCGCCCCTCACGTCAGAGGAACTCACCATGGCTAACCAATTGAATTTATTCGACTTTTAACCGGACAGCAGTGTTTATCAATAGTAAATTCATCGTATTAGCGCCTTGCAAAAGCCAAGGTACACAAATTTACATTTGTTATTTATTACATTTGTGCTATGGTGAGCCTGATCAACTACGGCAAGGGAACCCGTCATGAGCCGCTTAACCATCGAAGTCACCGAGCAACAGCACCAGAACATTAAGGCGCTGGCCGCCCTGCAAGGAAAGAGCATCAAGGAATACGCCTTGCAGCGGCTGTTTGCCGCCACGCCCGACGAAGAGCAAGCGATGCAGGAATTGAAAACGCTGCTGGCTTCACGTATCGCCGAAGGGCAGCGTGGCGAGGTGTCCGATAAAAGCATCACGGAGATTGCGGAAGAAGTTCTGCAGTCAGGTGACCGCGTGTGACCCGGTCGTATGTTCTTACCCAATCTGCAGCCGCCGATCTGCGCGCGATTACGCGCTACACCCGCAAGCAATGGGGTGACGATCAAACGCGCACCTATATCGCCAAACTGGAGCAATGTACTGAAACATTGGCGAAGGGCAGCGGCTTTTACAAAGACTTGAGCATGCTGCATCTAGGATTGCGTATGGTTCTGTGTGAGCATCACTATATTTTCTGTTTGCCACGGCCTGCCGCGCCCGCCTTGGTGATTGCTATTTTGCATGAGCGCATGGACTTGATGGTGCGCCTTAAATTGAGGCTCGCTACCGAATGAGCAGCGACCTACCAACCAGCAGCCCCCCTGCCCTCGTTGTTCCGGCCGGGCGGCTGCTCACTGCCGCGCAGTTCCAGCGCCTGGGCGATGTGCCCCCCGAAAATGAGTGGTTCGCCAATCTCGGCAACGCCAACACCCGCCGCGCCTACGAAAACGCCATCAAGGACTTCATGCAGTTCACCGGCATCGTAAAGCCGGAAGAATTTCGCACGGTGACGCGCGCGCACGTCATTGCGTGGCGCGACGAGCTGGTGAAGCGGACTTTAAGCGGCATGACGGTGCGGCACCGGCTGGCGGCACTATCATCGTTGTTCGAGTATCTGTGCGAGAAAAACGCCGTCACCCACAACCCCGTCAAGGGCGTGACCCGGCCGCCGGTGGAAAGCTACGAAGGCAAGACCCCAGCGCTGGGCGATCACCAGGCGCGCAAGCTGCTCGATGCGCCGGACGGTGACACGGTGTAAGCGAAGCGCGATCGCGCGATGCTGGCCACCCTGCTCTATCACGCGCTGCGGCGTGATGAGTTATGCCGGTTGACGGTGAAGGACTTCAAACTGGAACGGCGCGGCGTCGCGCATTTGAAGGTATCGGGTAAAGGTGGCAAGACGCGCTATGTGCCGTTGCATCCGGCCGCCGGCGGATTGATTACGGATTATTTGGAAGCGGCTGGCCACGGCGCAGACGCCGCCGGCCTGGGTTAATCATCGAAAAGCTTGGGGCGACGACCTTGGGCGACTGTTTACTTGAAAGCGCTACTCACCCTATCGACCAAATGCGGGCGGTTGCGCTGCACAATGACGTGTCGGCTATGCACTTCCTTCGACTACCGCAGCCGCTCTTTTAGAGCGGCGGAGACAGTAACTACCAGTTTTCGGCCTTCTTCCAGCACCAGAACCGACGAAGCCACTACAATAGAGAGCAGCCAGTCATCAGTGCTCAACGCGGTAGTCTGGAACACCGACTGCAAGGGTGCCCAGTGAACAGCGGCAAGCTGCAACGCCAACACCCCAGCGAGCGCCCCCCAGAGCATCCGATTAGCAAAGAACTGCCGATTGAACGACGACCCGTTCTCGACGCGGGCATTGAATACGTTGAAGAACTGAAACAGCACAAAGGTGGTGAACGCCAATGTGAGCGCACGCGCTTCGCTCCCTGAATGTAAACCATAGTGGAGCACTAGCAAGGTGCCGGCCATCATTGTCAGCCCAAACGCAAATATCTTGATAAGGCGAAACAGGGGAAGCACGGCTTCACCACGGCCGCGGGGTGGCTCGTGCATGATACCGGGACGAGCGGCATCGAGCGCAAGCGACACTGCCGGCGGGCCGTCCATGATGAGCGCGACCCACAGAATCTGAATCGGATTAAACGGTTCAGGCAATCCCGCGAGGGGCGCAAAAAAACAGTCAAAATCGCCCCGAAAGTAGTCGACAGCTGAAAGCGAATGAACTTGACGATATTATCGTAGAGGATTCTGCCTTGTCGTATGGCATTGACAATCGTGGCAAAGTTGTCATCGGTGAGAATCATACTGGCCGCTTCCTTGGAAACCGCGGTCCCGGTTATTCCCATCGCTATTCCGATATCGGCGTGTTTCAATGCCGGCGCATCGTTGACGCCGTCGCCGGTCATGGCAACGACATGTCCGTTCGCCTGTAAGGCACGCACAATTTTGACCTTGTGTTCAGGCGCGACCCTTGCGAATACACTGGCTTCCTCGACCAGCGCGGCAAGCTGCGACGGGTCACTCGCGTCCAGTTCTGCGCCGCTGACCGCCTTGCCGCTCAGGCCCAATTCGCGCGCGATCGCCGAAGCCGTATCCCTGTGGTCGCCCGTGATCATCTTGACGGCGATGCCGGCTTGCTTGCACAGCGCGATCGCCTGCCGGGCTTCCGGACGTGGCGGGTCCATTATCCCAATCAGTCCCAGACAGGTAAGCTCGGCGACGTTGTGGTGCAGGTCGCCGCCGAGCACGTTATTGGCCGCGGCCAGGGAGCGGCGCGCGATTAGGAGGCCGCGCAGACCTTGCGTGGCGAAGGCAGCGTATTGTTCGTGAAGCAGTTTACGAATATGCGCATCAAGCGCGCATTCCCCCTGCGGACCCAGATACCGCGTGCAGTGATCAAGGAGCACGTCCGGCGCGCCTTTGACGAACTGCATTACATTCTCCCCGTGCTGATGGAAAGTCGCCATGAACTTGTGAGCTGAGTCGAAGGGGATTTCCGCGATGCGCGGATACTGTGTGGTGATGGCTTCGCGCGCCACACCGCCTTTTTCCGCGAGGCAGAGCAATGCGCCCTCAGTCGGATCGCCAATCAGCTGGCCACCACTCAGGTGACTGTCGTTGCACAGAACGAGTGGAACCAGTAGATCGAAGAAGTCCGGTAATTCGCCGCCCGCGTCGGCGGTGATTCGCCCCTGCGCGATGTAGCCCTCGCCGGCCACCGAGTAGCGCTGCCCGAGGTAAAAGAAGGTACGGGCGGTCATCTGGTTCAGCGTGAGCGTGCCGGTTTTGTCTGAGCAAATGACTGTAGTGCAGCCGAGCGTCTCCACGCTCGCCAACCGTTTTACAATGGCCCGTTGCCGCGCCATGCGATGCATGCCAAGCGCCAGGGTCACTGTTACCACGACCGGGAGACCCTCCGGCATCGCGGCTACGGCCAGGGCGATCGAGTCAAGAATGACATGTGTCAGGTCGCTGCCGCGCAACAGCTGCAGGAAGAACAGCAGGCCAACCAGAATAAGCGCCACCGCCCCCAAGCGCTTGCCGAGTTGATCAAGCTGGATTTGCAGCGGACTGGGCTTTTCTGGCGCGTCCGCCAGTTCTTGCGAAAGCCGTCCCATCTCGGTGTGCATGCCGGTGGCACTCACCAGCATCTCGGCGCGCCCCCGTGTGACCAACGTGTTCAGATAGGCCATGTCGATGCGGTCGGCCAACGGCGCATCGGCTCGGGCCACGGGATCCGTTTGCTTTTCGACGGGCTGCGATTCACCAGTAAGCGCCGATTCATCGACGGCGAGACTTGCTGCCATGATGATCCGGCCATCGGCGGGCACCCGGTCACCCGCCTCGAGCAGCACAATATCGCCCGGCACCAAGTCATCGGCGGCGATCTCTAACTTCTGCCCGTCGCGCCTGACAAGCGCGTTCGCCGGTAGCATTTTCTTCAGTGCAGCCAGGCTTTGCTCCGCACGGTATTCCTGGTAGAAGCCAACAATGGCGTTCAGCACGACGACGACCATGATGACGCTGGCGTCCTTCAGTTGGCCGATGGCTGCTGCCAACCCTGCAGCGAAAACAAGCACAAGAATCAATACACTTTTGAATTGCCCCAGAAAAAGCAGCCAAGGGGAGCGCGGCGGCTTTTCAGCGAGGCAATTGGGGCCGTGTTGTGCGAGACGGGCTGCCGCTACTGCACTCGACAACCCGGTTGCGGTATCGCTATCCAGTAGGCGCAGTGCATCCGCCGGGGAAAGGACGTGCAGATGCCTCCCTATATCAGCTTCAGGCCGGGTAGTTATGTTGTCCCTGCTGGCTTCGGCCGATGCGACCAGCTCGGACGTCTTGTTCGCATCGGCGCTTATTTTCGGGCGGTTCAAGGTGTGATCGCGACCTTCAGCACCCCGTCCCGTTGGTGGGCGAACAAGTCATAAGCCTCAACGATTTGATCGAGCTTGAAACGATGGGTGACGAGCGGCTTCAGATCGACACGTCCGGAGGCTACCACGTTCATCAGACGGCGCATGCGCTCTTTCCCACCCGGACACAGCGTGGTAACGATGGTATGGTCTCCCAGACCCGCCGCGAATGCTTCCAGTGGCAGCGTGAGCTTGCCCGAGTAAACGCCGAGGCTCGATAGTATGCCGCCGGGTTTCAGAACGCGCAGGCAACTCTCAAAAGTTTGCTGCGTGCCGAGGGCCTCGATCGCCACATCCACGCCACGACCATTGGTCAAGCGCAAGATCTCTGTCACCGGATCGGCAGTTTTGTAGTTGACGGTGAAATCGGCGCCGAGTTGTTTCGACATCCGCAGTCTTTCCGCAACGCTGTCAACGGTGACGATAAAGGTGGCCCCCTTGAGCTTTGCCCCCGCCGTAGCACACAACCCGATTGGCCCTTGTGCAAACACGGCTACGCTGTCCCCGATCCTGATCTGCCCGCTTTCCGCACCACCAAAACCGGTACTCATGATGTCGGGACACATGAGCACTTGTTCGTCGGAAAGTTGCGCGGGCACCGTTGTCAGATTCGCCATGGCGTGCGGAACCAGGACGTACTCCGCCTGGCAGCCATCAATGGTATTACCAAAACGCCAACCACCCATCGCCTTGCCGCCACACTGTGACTGATGTCCATCGAGACAGGACGCGCATTGCCCGCAGGGCGTTATGGCGCCGACAATCACACGCTCACCTTCCCTATAACCAGTCACGCCGGCGCCGAGCTTTTCGATTACGCCGACCGGTTCATGGCCAACGATGCGACCGCGATCGACGGGATACTCGCCTTTCAAGATGTGCACGTCCGTACCGCAGATGGTCGTGGTGGTAACGCGCACCAAGGCTTGCCCCGGCCC
This sequence comes from Betaproteobacteria bacterium, assembly GCA_947486575.1. GTDB lineage: Bacteria > Pseudomonadota > Gammaproteobacteria > Burkholderiales > SG8-41 > UBA5216. The sequence continues at coordinate 5,993 of CANKUB010000193.1, forward strand.
GACATCGGGGACGGCCTTTTCGTCCAACACGATGCGGCCTGGTTCAATGAACACGGCTGCTTTCATCATCTTCGCCATAAATCACCGCCTCTTCTTTGGAATAGCAGGATGTTCTGCCCGACAACATGTTGGCTTCTCGTTCCGCGATCCTGCTTGACGCAGGTCAAACTACATCAGAACGCCCCCAAGTTTGCATAAATAGTCGCTTAATTCCGTGTCTTTAAGTGCTTAGAGATCTGCGGGAACGGGGTGCGCTGTTCAGAGTTCGAGTTCAAGGCCGCACCACGGTGGAACGGCCCTTCATTACGATTTGCAATAGAGATGACCCGAATTCATCATCAGATTGGTATGCCTCCGCTTGATTCAAATCAATCCGTCTTGCCAACGTCGAACCAAACTTGCGCGCTATGGGGACACGATTCGAAACTAACAAAGGAAATCGCATGCCTTTTGTAATTTTGCTCGCGGTAGACGGGAGCAGCCATTCTCTTAACGCGGCACGCTATGCCTCGGCAATACTTGCACGTTCACCCGCTGACTTCGTGCTGCGCGTGATACACGTTCAATACCGCATTCCGCCGCGTCCGGCTGCCGCAGTTGGACGTGAAATCGTTGAGGCGTACTATCGCAGCGAGACTGAGGAGGCTGTCAGGGCGGCCAAGCGTTTGCTCGAGGGCAGCGACGTTCCGCATCAACTCGTGCGCCGGATCGGGAATCCTACTACGGAGATCGTTCGCTACGCGGAGAGTGAGCAGGTCGACCTGGTTGTAATGGGTTCTCATGGGCGCGGCGCCGCGAAGAGCCTGTTGCTCGGGTCCGTGGCACAAGGTGTCATCGCGGGCTGCATCGCGCCGGTGCTGGTCGTGCGGGAGGGCGCCACACCGCCGCGCAACAGTGAAATTGTGGTTGCCGTTGACGGCAGCGCATTTTCGCGGCGAGCACTCGCCTACCTACTCAGACATCGCCGGCAGCTGGCGCCGGACGTGCCTATCACGCTACTGCATGTAGCGATGTCCATCGGGAAGGGCTTTTTTAAGCTCAAGAAAAGTGAGGAACGTCGCTTCCTCGATGCCGAACACGATCGCGCAATGCGGTCAGCGCGACGTCTTCTCACCCGCGCGCATGTGCCGTGGCAGGAGGCGCGGGCACAGGGGAACCCCGGTATCGAGATCGCAGCTTACGCGCGCAGCCATGATCCCGGGTTGATCGTTATGGGTTCGCATGGTCACGGCGCCATGGCCGGTTTGTTACTGGGTTCGGTCACGCAGAAGACGATAGGCTCGTGTCGGGCTCCGGTGCTGATCGTTAGGAATCAAGCAATAATAACCTGAACAAATTCATTCGAGCGCAATCATTCGCGGCGGCAATCGGTAATTCCATTCGCCGTGAAACGTGTCGCGCTCGATAGCAAGGGCGGCGTGTTCCTCGTCAGAGATTCTAATCCCC
>CANKUB010000194.1 GCA_947486575.1 Betaproteobacteria bacterium
AGTCGCAAGCCCATTTTGAATCTGGCGCTGGCGATGCAACAGCGAACGTGGATGCAGGGCCTGTGGGATGCGTCAAAAACCTTTGATTTGCCCGCCAAATTTACCCCAATCTATTCGCCTTAATGAAGTTCTAATGAAAAATCTCGGTTTAAAAGACTCGCTGTAGGGGGCGACGCACGGCTGGCTCTGTGACGACCTCGCGACGAATCACCTGTGCATTTTGCGGCTCAATATCTGTCGCAATCAGCCGATAAAGCCTTAGCTGAGGCATGCTCTCGCAGCATTGCATTGGGATAATCTTTCAGGCAACAGGAAAATCATGGACCAAAACAATGCATTTACCGATCGTGATGCTGAGCAGGTACTCGCGGGCATTTGCATTCCACCCTGTCCGGCGATACTCACAAAATTAATGAGGGAGATGCGCGGAGACGAGCCGGATTTCAATAAGATCAGCCAATTGATCAGCGAAGACGCCAGCCTGGCCGCTGCAATGCTGCGAACAGTCAACTCCGCATTTTACGGATTGCGAACCCAGGCCGTGTCCGTGCAACAGGCCATGAATTTGCTGGGCTTGCGTCAGGTCAGCCAACTGATCACCGGCGTGTTGTTACGCGCCGCGTTTTCGAATGGCAGCTCTGAGCGTATGGACGACTACTGGGAGTCTTCGTCTACCATCGCGCAGATCAGCGCCTATCTGGCGGGGCATTTCGATGGCTTCAATCGGGATCAGGCCTACACATTCGCCTTGTTCCGTGACTGCGGCATGCTCGCCATGATGGACAGCTATGACAATTACAAACCAGTACTGCCCGGCGATTCTCTGCCAGACAGTGACGACATCATCGCCAACGAGGATAAGCAGCATCAGATGAATCACGCACTGGTCGGCTCTAACCTTGCCAAAATATGGCTGCTGCCGGAAGATACTCAGTTGTCCATTTTGTGGCATCACGATTACATCACGTTACTGCAAGGTCGGGAGAAAATTCCCGTTGCCCACGCCCGGCAAATTGCACTGGCGCTGGTGGCCGAATGGATATTCGTCAAGCAGACAACCGGCATTGAAAGTCAGGATTGGCGCAAGAGTTGCGTCTTCGTCATGGAAGATTTGGGCACAACTGCGGAAGAACTGGACACCGCAATGACCCAAACCATGCAGGACTCAGGTATTTTTTAGAGCTGATTCATTTCGCCCTGCAGGGGCGATACCTGGCAAGCAGCCGGGCATCCCTTTTTCACCGTCAGCACCTGCGCCGCGAAAGCGCCATCATGACAGTGTAAAATCTTCGCCTCATGAGCAATCTTTTGAAGCGCTGCAGCGATTGCAATCAGCCGCTGGGCAATCGCGATAAATTTTGCACACGCTGTGGCGCGAGGCAACCGCGCGAGCCAAAATCGCCCACCATTGTTCTACTGGCAGGCGTTGCATTGTGCGCAAATGCTGCGGGCGCGCAGGCCGCTGACGGAGCCACCAGCTACCCCAGCAAACCCGTGCGCGTCATGGTCACATTCCCCGCAGGTGGCGGTGTCGATCTGATGGCGCGCACCCTCGGTCAGAAGCTCGCAGATGCGCTCGGTCAGCAATTCGTGATCGATAATCGCGCGGGTGGCGGTGGCGTCATCGGCACAGAGATTGTGGCGCGTGCCACGCCCGACGGCTATAACCTGCTGCTGGCAACCTCAAGCGGGTTGATCATCAACCCGCTGCTGATCGCCAAACTGCCCTATGACCCGTTTACCGATTTTGCACCGGTGAGTCTGCTTGCCATCAATCCGACGCTGCTGGTGGTCAACAGCACGGTACCGGTGGCCTCGGTGAAAGAACTCATCGCTTACGCAAAAGCCAAACCACGGCAACTGAACTACGCCTCGGCTGGACAAGGCTCGCCCGTCCATCTCGCCATGGAGCTCTTCAAATCAATGACAGCCACCGACATGATACATGTGCCGTACAAGGGTTCAGGCCCGGCGGTGACAGATCTGCTGGGGGCACAGGTGCAACTCATGTTCAACAGCATGCCGACGGTGCTGCCGCACGTCAAAACTGGCCGCCTGCGCGCGCTCGCGGTAGGCAGTGCGAGGCGCGCAAAAACCGTCCCCGACGTACCAACCGTGGCAGAGTCCGGCGTGCCCGGTTTCGAGGCCACCGCCTGGTGGGGCCTGGTGGCGCCTGCCAGAACGCCCGCGAGTATCGTGGGCAAACTGAACACGCACATCGAGCGCATCGTCACCGACGCAGATGTCGTGCAACGCATGCTCGCACACGGCGCAGAAATGCAAAGCAGCACGCCCGACGGCCTAATGCGTTTCATGCGCGCGGAATCCGACCGCATGCGCAAAGTGATTGCCAGCGCACACATCAAGACAGAGTAATTTATGAATAAAAACAATTGCTTACGAAGAATTTCCTGCACTATGGCAATCGCAGCGGCGTCACTGACGCAGGCGCAGGACTACCCATCCAAGCCTGTGCGTCTGATCATCGGCTATCCGCCGGGCGGCTCCAATGACATCGCCGCACGGCAGATTGCACCAAAGATGGCCGAGAGTCTCGGCAATCAAGTCATGGTCGAAAATCGCCCGGGTGCCAATGGCATCATCGGCATTGATCTGGTTGCCAAGGCCACGCCCGATGGACACACGCTGGGCCTGGCGGGCTTGAGTCCGCTGGTCATGAGCACGTTCACCTACGCGAAAATTCCCTATGATGCCGTCAACGACCTCGCGGGCATTACCACCGTGGTGATGAACCCCTTGCTGCTGGTGATTCACCCTGCGCTGCCCGCCCGCTCGATGACCGAGCTGATTACGCTGGCCCGGGCGCAACCCAATAAACTCGACTTCGCAACAGCGGGTAGTGGCGGCATTACACGCATGCTGATCGAGTTGATGAAAATCAGTACCGGCATCAAGGTGCAAACGGTTTCTTACAAGGGCGCCGGACCGGCATTAACGGATTTGCTGGGCGGGCACGTACAGGGCATGGCGATGGATCTACCGGTGCTGGTGCACCAGGTCAAAAGCGGCAAACTGCGCGGCATCGCCGTCACCAGCGAACGGCGCAGCACGCTGCTGCCGGATATCGCGACCGTCGGCGAACAGGGGCAGCCCTCGCTGCAGGCGGTGAACTGGTATGCCATCATGGCACCGCCCAAAACGCCGCGCGCGATTGTAGAGCGCCTGCATGGCGTAATTACCAAAGCGGCACACTCTGCCGAGCTCAAAGAGCGATTTATCGCAGGTGGTTCCGAGCCCATGACCTCGGCGTCGCCCGAGGCCTATACCGCCTTTCTGAGGCAGGAACTTGCGCGCTGGGGCAAGGTCGCCAAAGCCGCTGGCGTCAGGGCAGAATAATGGCCGGAGCCAGCCAACAGATCGCTGCCTTCGGCACGCGCTTTGCATCAGCACCGCTGACAGACGCGCAGCGCCATCAGGCCTATCGCGCGCTGCTCGACACCGTTGCCTGCGCAATCGCCGGGCATCGCGACGAAGCGCCACGACTGGCTCTCGACTATATGCGTGGCTTTGGCAGTGCGGGTCAGGCGACTGTCTGGGCCAGCAGCGAACCGATGCACGCCGAATGCGCGGCCTTCGTCAACGGCGTCACCGCGCACGTGATTGACTACGATGATGTAATGACACCGATGCGCGGCCACATCAGTGTCGCGATGGTGCCCGCGCTGGCGGCACTTGCACAGATGACGGGCGCGGATGGCACGCGCTTCACTACCGCATATCTCGCGGGCTTTGAATTAATGGCGAAATTGTCACGCGTGATGGCGCTGCCACACTACAGCCGTGGCTGGCATTCGACCTCGGCGTTGGGCGTACTGGGCGCAACACTGGCATGTGGCGTGTTGCTGGGGCTGACTGAAGCACAAACTTCGCACGCACTCGGACTTGCCGTGGCACAAGCCGCGGGCAGCCGACAGAATTTTGGCGCCATGGCAAAATCATTTCAGGCTGGGCAATGCAACGCCGCTGCGGTGCGCGCTGTGTTGATGGCACAATCCGGATTTACGGCTTCGCCCGATGCCATCGACGGCAAGTTTGGCTATCTCGCGCTGTATGCGTCGGGAGAAGATATTTCGCCAGCGCTGTCAGCGCTAGGTACGCCGCCGCTGGAAATCGACGCCATGGGCATCGATATCAAAAAATATCCCTGCTGTTATGCGATACACCGCGCGCTCGATGGCCTGTTGGCCCTGCGTAAAACACACGCCCTCACATCCGCAAACGTCACAAAAATCGCCATCACCAACAGTGCGGGCGGGCTGGATGCCTTACTGCCACAGCCGCCCACGAACGGGCTGCAAGCCAAATTTAACATGGCCTATTGCATGGCTGCAGCGCTACTGGATGGCGAGATCCGCCTGGCGAGCTTTGATGATGCGAAGGTGATGCGGCCTGAAATACGCGCGTTGTTGCCGAAGGTCAGTTTGCAGGAAGCGCCAGGGGCAATATTGCCGCGCTGGTCTCACGTGCGTATTGAACTTGCCGGTGGACGGGTGTTGGAGCAGCGCGTAAACACCGCACGCGGGGATGCGGGTGATCCGCTAAGCGACGCGGAATTGATTGAAAAAGTGGCGGACTGCTTTGCCTGTGGCAACTTTAACGCGGATGCAAAGGTATTCGCGCAACACGTGTTTGGATTATCGCAGCAGCGCGTCAGTGATGCGCTGCACGTGCTGCGCGGAATACACGCACCGAAAATAGTGGTGTAGACCGTCAGCTACAATGACCGCTTTACCGGTATACAAAGGCTCCGCATGAAAATTTGCATTCAAAGTGGCACGCCGCTGGGCACATCCGACATCTACAAGCCGTACTACGAATCATTGAAGCGTCACGCGCAGCGTGTGGCCGGGCCGGGCACCGTGGTCGAGTTTCCGAATCTGGGCAAAAACTATCCGGGTGCCGCGCGCAGCATGACGCACCTGCATTTCGTCGCACACGAAACTGTCCGCAGTGCGATGCGCGCGCAACGAGAAGGCTTCGACGTCTTCGTCACCAATTGCCTAGACTTAGGCTACGACGAGCTGCGCGAGATGGTCGATATCCCGGCCGTGTTTATGACGCAAGCCACACTCGCCTACTATAGCCAGTTAGCGCCGAATTTTGCGTTTATCGTCAACAACGTGCGACTGCACCATTTCTTTCAGGCGCTGGGCGAGCGCTACAAACTCACGGCGCGCATGGTGCCCGGCAGCTATGTGGATTTTGCGTTCACCGACTACTCAAACCTGTGGACTAACCCGCAGCCTTTTATCGATGAGTTCATGCGCGTGGCGAAATCGCTGGTAGCGCGTGGCGCCACGTCACTCTACCCCGCCGGGCTGTATTTGAGCCAGTGGCTGATCGACCAGGGCATACGCGAAGTGGACGGCGCCATCATCATGGACCCACTCGCCATCGGCATCAAAATGGCGGAACTGCGACAGCAACTTGCGCCCATCGGTATCAAGCGTTATCAGGCGGGTGCTTGGGCGATTCCGCCTGAGGACGTGCGCAAGATTCTTGCCAGCGAGTTTGAAACAAAGTAGATGTAAGGTGTCGGAACGTAGAGCGCGGACGAACCACCTGCTGGTTATACTGCGCAGGAACTCAACAATCAGGATAAGGAAACGACATGTTCAAAATATGGGGACGCGCGGACGGCTCGAATGTCATCAAGGCCATGTGGTGCATCGGCGAACTCGGGCTTGCGCACCAGCGCATCGACTGGGGTGGCGAGTTCGGCGGCAATGACGATCCGGAATACCGGCGCAAAAACCCGAACGGACGGCTGCCGACGCTTGAGGAAGAAGATGGCTGGACGCTGTGGGAGTCGGGCGCGGTGGTGCGCTATCTGTGCATGAAGCACAGTCTCGGCAATCTGTGTCCCGACACACCGCGTGGCCGGGCCGACGCGGAGAAGTGGATGGACTGGAGCTCGCTGAACTTCGCGGGCTTCAACGGCGTCTATCTGCAACATTATTTCGGCCCCGAGGACAAGCGAAACCCAAACGCCATCCTCGCCGCGGCCAAGGCTCAGGTGCAGTGGCTGGACATCCTCGATCGGCATCTTGCCGGCCGGCAGTACCTGTGCGGCGACCATTTCACCATGGCCGATATCCCGTCCGGCTCGCTGACACACCGATGGTTCAACTGGACGCCCAAGGCCGCGCTGCCCGCGCATCCCAACGTGCGCGCGTGGTATGAACGGCTGGCGGCACGCCCAGCGTATCAAGAGCATGTGATCAAGGTTAATGCGAAGCGGACTGGGGAGATTGTGGGGCGTAGCTGAAAGTCATCCGTTATGACGCTTCTCGTCGCGTGGGCTGGCATTGATCCTCGCGGGCCATCCTCGATCTACATCGCGAGTGATAGTCGCATTTCGTGGGGTAGCGCAACTAGCTTTGACTACGGGCGAAAGGTCTTTTCCTTTTCTCGTTGGCCCGATGTACTCGGCTACAGCGGAGACGTATTGTTTCCTTCAATCGCATTGAATCAAATCGTCGAACTGGCGGATGCCGGGCTGCTGTTCGCGCCGGGGTATTCATGCGAACAGAAATTTCAGGCGATTGTCGATAAACTGAATGACCTATTTCAGAAATACCCTAAGCTGCACTCCGGCATATCCGAGAACTCTCTCAGCATCATTCACGCTTCCCGTGATTCCACGAACAACAAGAAGTTTTCATGCTACACAATTTCGTGGACAAGCCAACGTGGATGGCACGGTGACATAAGCACACTACCGAAATCTTCCGATGTGCTTTTCGCGCTGGGCACGGGGGCACCAGAGTTCTCCGAAAACTTCTTACGGTACAAGGTCGGAAAGAATCGCGAAACCAGCCGTGCGGTTTTTCATTGCTTCTGCGATACCTTGACTCAAATATCAGACCCACTCGTCGGCGGCTCACCTCAGCTCGTTGGCATTTACCGGAAGCCTACCTCTTCGGGATTCACCGTTGGCATTATCTACAACGACAAGCGTTACTTTCTCGGAGCACACATCGATAACGGTCGTAATTTCAATGCGGTTGAGTGGAGGAACGCCAATTTTGAACGGTGTGACGGACGGACAATGGTAAAACTTCCTGACGCACAACCGCAGGCTGATCCCCTACGCAGGCTGTGAAAAGAGCAACTCCCTGGACCCCACACGGGGGGCGAGGTGCTGTCGGGAACGGGCGCTTCTGTGCCCGTTCCCGACTCAGGGTTAGCGAACAAGGGCGCAATAACCGAAGGGCATTGCGCCCGTGAAGTGGTGTCACTTCATTCGGCAGGGCAATTGCATCAAAATCCGGTAGCTGAACGGCTATGATAAGGGGCTTGTACTTTTTGCATAGGCTGTGTAGTTTCCTGTCTTTTTGGAGTCAATATGGCGACAGGAACGCCGGTGAGCCTAGCAGCAGCGTTTTCGGTGATAGA
>CANKUB010000195.1 GCA_947486575.1 Betaproteobacteria bacterium
GATGGCGATTCGAGCCCGCCGTAGCCTGGTGTAGCGCTCATTGAGAAGCCTCGCTGCGCTGGCCGATAACGCGATAAGCCCGCATAATGCGAGCGTGATGGTTCTACGCAGTAGCAGCGAATTCGTGCTTACGCTCGAAATTGCTTTGCTCGATGCATCGCGTAGGGTCGTTGCCGCAATAGGTTAACCATCTGTTTTTAATAATAAAATTTCCTGAATGATTTTCGAGCATCGTACTACTCGTGCTGCCGCTCGCGAAAATCGAAATCCCAAATGAAACCAAAATCCACCATTGAACAGTATGCAGATATTGTCGTCATCGGCTTCGGTGCCGCTGGTGCTTGCTCGGCCATCACGGCGCATGATGCGGGCGTCGAAGCCACCATTCTTGAAAAGCAGCCAGAGAACAAGCATTACTCCAATTCACGCATGAGCGGTGGCGGCTTTCACAGCCCCAGCCCGGATGGAGACTTTGAGTCGATAAAATCCTACGCCAAGGCCATGTTCAGCGGCGAAAATCTGCCGCACAAGCTCGAAGGTGAGCAACCTGAATTCTCTGATGGGCTGGCCCATGCATGGGCGACTTACGCGCCGCAAAATGAAGCCTTCATGCAAGGGCTTGATCCACAGTTTAAAACGTTCAGAAGCATGGGTGCGGCGTTTGCGGATTTCCCCGGTGCTGATCGCGCCAAGTACGCGTGCTTGAGAAGCACCTATGGCACCGAATACGACATCGGCTCAAACGACAATACCAAGGATGCAGCCAAAGCGCTGAAAGAATCCGGCGAAGCATTTCACGCCTGCCTGTTGACGGGTGTACAGTCGCGAAAAATTCCGGTTTATTACGAGACGGTTGCAGAAAGTCTCTGTGTGAACGACGACGGCGTGGTTACGGGTGTTGTCGCCGTACGTAACGGCGAGCGCATCACCTATCACGCGCGCCGCGCGGTGATCATCACCAGCGGTGGCTTTGAGTACAACGTCCGCATGCGCAAGGCGTTTCTGGACGGCCCCGGCAAGGAAGGCTGGGCGTTCTACGGCTCGCCTGCGAATACCGGCGACGGCATACGCATGGCGCTGAAAATTGGCGCGGCGCTGGCCAAAGTCGGCAGCATTGCGGGGCGTGTCATTTGCGCGATACCAGAGCGGCGGCACGGGTTGAAGATCGGGCTGAACACATCCAGCGTGGGCAAGCCCAACGAAATCGTGGTTGATAATCTGGGGCAGCGTTACGCAGCCGAGCGACGTATCACAAAGGATCCCAGCCGCTATATTTTTTACAAAGAGGCGTTGCAATTCGACACGGTGACGTTGACCTATCCGCGCATACCGTCGTGGATGATTTTTGATTCCACACTCATGAACGGCGGAGCGCTGGTGAGTGCGGCAGCGGCGGCCTACAATGATATTGACTGGGACAAAGGCAATCAAAATGCGCTGCGCAACGGCTGGATTTTGCAGGGTGCAACCATTGCTGAATTGGCCGCCAAAATACGCGCCCACCCTGAAAACCGCGAACGGATGGACGTCAGCGCGCTGGAGCAGCAGGTTGCAAAATGGAACCGCTATTGCGACGCTGGCAACGATCCGGATTTCAACGCCGAACCCGATACGATGGGCGTGGTGCGAAAACCGCCGTTCTTTGCGATCCCGCTGTATCCGGGCGGCCCCAATACCAAGGGTGGCTTGCGCTCAAACGCGCGGCGCGAAGTGCTGGATTGGGACGACAAGCCGATTCCAAGATTGTACGCAGCAGGTGAAATCAATTCCGCGTTTCAATTTGTGTATCAAGGCGGCGGCAATCTGGCGGAATGCATTGTGTTTGGACGTGTTGCGGGTGCCAATGCTGCGGCGGAAACGCCGCTGGCGTAAGTTATATCTTCGCCCGGCTAATTAAACCTGGCCCCGCTGCGCTTCACTACTTCCGCCCATTTTTTTAGATCCGCCAGCATGAACTGACGGAAGGTTTCAGGATCATTGCTCACGGCTTCTGCGCCGTCGGCGCTGGCGCGTTTGACGAATTCCGGCGATTTTACATACGCGGCGGTCTCGGCATGTATTTTGGCGAGCACGGGTTTGGGTAGATGGGCGGGGGCTGCAAGGCCATACCAGCCCACCACCTCAAAGCCCGGCAGCGCTTCCGCTACAGCGGGAATATCGGGCAGGCTCTGCAAACGTCTGGGCGCACTGACCGCTATCGCGCGCAATTTACCTGCACGCACCTGTACCAGTGATGTGGCGAGTCCCGCAAAGTTAAAGTGATACTGGCCGGCGATGAGATCGATGATTGCCGGTCCGGTGCCTTTGTACGGAATGTGCTGCGCTTTGATGCCAGTCATCATCTTGTAGAGTTCGCCACCCAAGTGTCCGCCGCTGCCGATGCCTGCCGAGCCGAAATTGATGGGCTCTTTTGTTGCCTTGCTCCACTCGACAAATTCCTTCAATGACTTTGCCGGGTGCGACGCATTGACGATCAGCAAGGTGCTGGCTTCGGTCATTTGCGAAATCGGCGTGAAATCGTTAACAGGATGGTATGGCAGCGCGGGCAGTATGGCGGCGTTAATGATGTGCTGGTGATACAACAGAAACAGGGTATACCCGTCGGCTGCGGCGTTTTTGGTAATTTCGGCAGCATTTACACCCGATGCACTGCCACGGTTGTCGACGACAGCCTGCTGCTTCCACACTTCAGTCAGTCGGGCGGCCAGCAAGCGCGCCAGGTAATCCGTTGTGCCGCCGGGTTGCGCGGGCGTAAGGATGCGGATAGGGCGGCTGGGATAATTGTCTGCGGCTGCGGCAGAGGCTGCTACTGTTGCCGCAAGGACGCCGCAGGCAGACAGCAGTGCGCAAATAATGATTGAATAACTCAAACGAGTAGCCATTTTATTCCCGATAATGGTTATGCTGGATTGCCATGCTACCGTAACGGCGCTTCTCCCGCCGGACTACAGGGTAACAATGTCAGCCGCGATAGTGCCATTGTTGCGCCAGTGAATCGGCTGTATCCTGATTGTCAAATTCCTGGCGCCACCACAAGCTCACGGAGAGAAGCCCATGCGTTACGCGTTGATAGCTGCCGCAACAATTGCATTTGGAAACATGGTTTCACCGCTTGCCGCACAGGGGCAGACGGCGTATCCGGTCAAGAACATTCGGGTGATTGTCGCGTCGCCGACGGGCGGGCCGAGCGATATTGTGGCGCGTTTGCTCGGCGACAAGCTCACGCAGGCGCTGGGCAGGCAGGTGGTAATCGACAACCGCGTTGGCGCCTCGCAGATTATCGGCTCGCTCATCGTGGCAAGGGCCGATCCCGATGGTTACACGTTGTTGCAGGCGGCGGCGAATATGTCGATCAATCCGGTGACGGTCGCAGACATGCCGTTCGACACCGTCAAGGATTTTGCGGCGGTTTCGATGACGCATATCACGCCTTACGTGTTCGCGGTCAGCGGGCAGTCGTCGGTGAAATCGCTGTCGGAGTTGATTAAATTCATCAAGGCCAATCCCGGCAAAATCACCTACGGTGCCACCGGAACCGGCAGCCCGCATCAGTTGGCCACGCTGCTGATGATACAAGGCGCGGGTGGCTTGCCGGGCATGACCGAAGTGCAGTACAAAGGGAGCACGCCCGCGCATCCCGACCTTATTGCCAATCGCATTACGTTCATGATTGATCCGCTGGCGGCCTGCGCGCCGCACATTCGTGCGGGGCTGCTGCGCGCGCTGGCGGTGAGTACGCCCCAGCGCAATCCGTCATTTCCCGACGTGCCTGCGGCGGCCGAGGTGTTGCCCGGCTACGATTTCGCCAGCTGGGGTGGTGTGTTTGCGCCCGCCGGTACGCCGCGCGCTGTGGTGCAAAAACTCAATGCGGAAATCGGCGCGGCGCTGGCGTTGCCGGATATCCGCAAGCGTTTCGCTGACATGGGGCTGGTCGCCAAACACAGCACGCCCGAGGAATTCGGCAAATTTCTGCAATCGGAAATCGCACGCTGGCGCGCATTGCTGAAAAAGTAGATTTTACTAAAAATTATAATTAAATCAAAAGGATACGTTAATGCGCCTGATGCAGATTGTTGTCACTTCGTTTGCCGTTGCCATCGCGCTTTTGCCGCTCAGTGCGCACAGCCAATCGGCGTACCCGAATAAAAGCATTCGCTTGATCGTGCCGGTTACCACCGGCGGGCCAAGCGATATTGTGGCGCGGCTGCTAGGCGAGAAACTCGCAGCATCTCTCGGCAAGCCGGTGGTGATCGATAACCGCCCCGGCGCATCCAACACGCTCGGCGCAGCGCTGGTGGCGAAAGCGGAGGCTGACGGTTACACGCTGTTGCAGGCGGCGGCCAATATGGCGACGGTGCAAATATTAATGACTGATTTACCGTTTGATCCGGTAAAAGATTTCGCGCCCGTGTCACTGACCCACTTCACGCCGTATGTATTCGCCGTCAGCCCGCAGTCGCCAGCGAAATCGATGGCAGAGCTTTTGAAATTCATCAAAAGCAACAGCGGCAAAATTACCTATGGCACTACAGGCCTCGGCAGTCCGCAGCAATTAGCGACGCTGCTGTTCGCGCAGGTGGCGGGGGGCTTGGGCAATATGACGGAGGTGCCTTATAAAGGCAGTTCTGCCGCGCACCCGGATCTGATTGCGAATCGCATTTCGTACATGATTGATCCGCTTGCCGCCGCTGCGCCGCATATCCGCGCGGGCTTGCTGCGCGCGCTGGCGGTGACAACGCCGCAGCGCAATCCCGCGTTTCAGGAGGTGCCAACGGCTGCCGAGGCAGGCGTGCCGGGCTACGATTTTGCAAGCTGGGGCGGCGTGTTCGCGCCCGCAGGCACGCCGCGTGCGGTATTGCAAAAACTCAATGCCGATATCGTGACCGCACTTGCAGCCCCCGACATACGCAAGCGCTTCGGCGATATGGGGCTGGAGGCCAAGTCCAGCACGCCGGACGCCTTCGGCAAATTTCTGCAATCGGAAATCACGCGCTGGAGCGCATTGCTGGCGAAGAAGCCGTAGTCATGATTCGCATCTGCAGGGTGGCGTGGCGACACAGTGACGCTACTGCACCATGCCCAGTTCACTCAACACATCTTTCAAAATGCCATGCTGCCGCCGCAATTCGCGGCCCATATCAGCGCTATTCAAATAATTCTCGACCCATTGATTTTTTTCGACTGCCAGCTTCCAATCGTCGGATTTCACCATGCGTGCGAACAGGCCGTCCCAGTAACGCACCTGCTCTGCCGACAGCCCGCGCGGGCCGATAAAGCCGCGCGGCACATCGAACACGGCGTCGATACCCTGCTCTTTGAATGTAGGCACTTGCGCTGCGGCACCCTTTAAACGCGCGTTCGACGCGATGCCGACAATGCGCACCTTGCCTGCCTGCACCAGCGGCATCACGGTTGCAGGTGTTGCTGCCATCACGTCGACATGCCCGCCCGCCGCTGCGATCACACCGTCGCTCGACGCGTTGAACACCACAATCTTGAGCTTTTTAATATCCACTTGCGCGGTGCGTGCCACCAGCGCAGCGGTGATGTGAAATGCATTTCCGCGAGCGGCAGAAAGCGCGATGCTGACCGACTCCGGATCGGCCTTCAACTTTGCCACCAGATCGCGGGCGGTTTTCAGGGGCGAATTTGCAGCTACCACAAACGCGATCGGCTCTGAAATCAGATTCACGATCGGGGTGAATTCAAAGTAATTGAGCTTGATCTGCCCCTGTATAAAAGCCGTGAGCGGCGTGCTGGTCTGCACCATCAGTTTGTGCGCGTCACCGTTGTGCTGCGCGAGATAGCCCATCGCAATGCCGTAATTGCCACCGGGCTTATTGGTGGTATTGATCGCCTGCTCCACCATCTTGTTCGACTGAAAAATCTGCTGCACCGTGCGCGCAGAAGCGTCAACGCCACTGCCGGGGCCGGTGGGCACGATGAGTTCGATGACCTTTTCGGGTTTCCAGTCGGCGGCCAATGCCGTTTGGGTACACAGCAGCAACAGGACAAAGACTTGCCGCCAACAGCGAGTAGGTGAACTCAAGGAATGCCTCCAATTCTCAGGGAAAGGCCAGTTTACATGGGCACTGCCCGGGGCGTCAGCGGCTGTCCACTTTATGGCAGGAACCGGGTATCATGACGCAACATTTTCAAAGGAGCGCGACATGCAGTTGAATCGGTTATTGCCAGGTACTGCCGCAGCATTTGCAGTAGCAACATGTGCCGCACCAGGCGCTGCATTTGCTGCCGATGCCTATCCCACGCGTTCGATCCGCTGGATCGTGCCCTACGTGCCGGCAGGCACTACCGACATCATTGCGCGCATCATGGGCCAGCGCCTGAGCGAGCGCATGGGGCAAACTATCATCGTCGACAACCGCCCGGGCGCGGGTAACAATATTGGCACCGAGATTGCGGTGAAGTCCGCGCCGGACGGCTACACCTGGTTTCTGGTGAACCCGGCCAATGCCATCAACGCCACGCTCTACGGCAATCTCAATTATAATTTTCTGCGCGACATGGCGCCGGTGGCAGGCCTGATCCGCGTGCCCAACGTGATGACGGTAACGCGTAATCTGCCGGCGAAATCCGTGCAGGAGTTCGTCGCCTACGGCAAGGCCAATCCGGGCAAGCTCAACTTTTGCTCAGGCGGCGCAGGCACCTCGGTGCATCTGTCGGGCGAATTGTTCAAGGCGATGACCGGCATCAGCATGGTGCACGTGCCGTACAAAGGCTCGGCACCATGCATCATCGACATCATTGCCGCGCAGAATCACGTCATCTTCGACAACATGCCCGGTGTCATCGGTTACATACGCAACGGCGACGTGCGCGCGCTCGCTGTCACCACGGCAATTCGTTCATCGCAACTGCCCGACGTGCCCACCGTGGCGGAAGCCGTCCCCGGCTTCGAAGCCAGCGCATGGTTCGGGCTGGCCGTGCCCAAAGGCACCCCGGCTAATATCGTTGCGCGCATCAACCGCGAAGTGAACGAGGTTTTGAAAGAGCAGAAGACCCTGCAGCGGCTTGCGGATTTGGGTGGCAATTCGATCGCTGGCACACCCGCTGAGTTCTGGGCGCTACACACCATGGAGACCGAGAAATGGGCCAAGGTGGTTAAGGCTTCTGGTGCAAAAATTCAATAAAACGTGTGACTTTAGCCATTTGAAAGATTTCGCTGGCGTCTGAGGGGGACTTTGTGTATTGTTCCCCACTTATGGGGAGTCTCGCTGATCCGATTGTGTTTCGCCACCGCGGCCGTGACCTGACGACGGCGGATATCGCCAGAATTCAAGC
>CANKUB010000196.1 GCA_947486575.1 Betaproteobacteria bacterium
AGAGGAACTCAAGCAACGGATCTTGCAGGGCGTTCGTGAGATGAATCTTACACCGGTGGTTTTTCGATGGAAGAAGTTCGATCTGGAGTTGGTCTGATAGTTAGTAAGTATTTTAATGAATCGTTATACTAGCTGTAGCTCCATGCAGCCCGTGGCATCACGGCAACGAATCCACCGTGATCTTCGAATCGCTGATGAGTTTGCGCCACATTTGCAGATCGCTGCGAATCTGGTCGTAATAGCCCTGCGGCGTGCTGGTTGCCACTTCGAGGCCAGCCAACTGGAAACGCTGGACGGTATCCGGCATTTGCAGCCACTTGTTCATAGTGATGTTGAGTTTGTCTACGATGGGTTTGGGCAAACCTGCAGGCGCAACCAAGCCCCACCAGCCCGTGTTGTAGTAGCCGGGAATGGTTTCGTTGATGGCCGGAATTTCGGGCGCCCACTTCAGGCGTTGCGTATGGCCGCAGCCCATTAACTTGAGCCGTCCGGTGCGCACATGCGGCATGGTTGTCAGCAAGCCGGTAATCGACAACTGAATGGTGCCTGCGATGAGATCGGAGATGGATTGCGCGCCGACCTTGTACGGGACGTGCAGCAGATCGATGCCGGCGAGTGTGACCAGCATGGCGCCGCCGATGTGATTGGGTGTGCCGACGCCGGGCGACGAATAGTTGAGTTTGCCTGGCTGTGATTTTGCCAAGGCAATGAATTCTTTCACATTGTTGGCGGGCAGCTTGGCATTGATGAACAGGCAGTACGGCACATAGGTGGCGAGGCCTATCGCGGAAAAATCCTTGAGCGGGTCGTAGGGAATCTTGTTGCCAAGCAGCGCAGGGCCGGAGACCAGCCCGCCCAGTGTGCCCAGTGTCAGTGTATAGCCATCGGGCGCGGCCTTGGCGCCCATGGCGTGGCCGAGTGTGGCCGCCGCACCTGGCCGGTTGTCCGTGACCACCGGTTGTCCGGTCGCCTCGGTGATCGAACGGGCGATTTCCCGCGCCGTAAAATCCGGGCCAGCGCCCGAAGCGTAGGGCACGATGATGCGCAGCGGCTTGAAAGGATAGGCTTGTCCTGCACTGGCTGACTTTGGTGGTGTGGACTGCGCAGTGGCTGGTGTCGTGCCCGCCAGCCCGTAAGCGCCAATAAGTAATGCGGCCCAGCAGTGCGGCGATATTTTGATGACAACCATTCCGGCTCCCCCATCTGGTTACGCTATTGGCTTGGGCGGGCAGCCCAGGTGTGTCCCTGACCCGCTGCGCTGCTCAAACCATTGCAGATTTCATTGCAATCGCGAAAACGTGCTTGATGCTTGTCCAACGGGCAAAAAGTATCATGGTTCGAACGCGCTTGTTTAATGCGATGGTGCGTATTTGAATGTTGCTGCCAAGCGGCATGGCATGTGCGCGGGAACTTAAATATAACTATCTGTTTTTATTATGTAAACCCGTTTCGCCATTTGCGATCAATGGCCACGGGCTGTGGTTGCGACCTGCTGCGGTATGGTCTACGATCAGCGGCCTTTCCCAGCAACTGTCCATTCCACCATGCTGCCCACCTACGAAATTTACTGCGTCAAATACGCCGAGCGGCCTGGCCGCCGTCCCGCACACTTTGTCGGTGGCGATCCGCACGATGTGCCGATGCCGATGGACTACTACGTGTGGCTGGTGCGCAATGCGGAGCGCACGGTATTGGTAGACACCGGCTTCGATGCCAGCATGGCGATCAATGGGCGAGTGCTGCTGCGCAAACCCGTCGAGGGCTTGGCGCTCTTGGGTATTCCGGGCACGAAAGGCGAAGACATCAAGGACGTGATCATCACGCACTTGCACAACGATCACGTCGGCACGTTCTACGATTTCCCGAATGCGCGGTTTCATCTGCAGGACAAGGAAATGCAGTATGTGACGGGCCGTCACATGAAGCACAATATTTTTCGGCGGCCGTATGAGCTGGACCATGTCGCCGGGATGATCCGGCTCGTCTACAAGAATCGCGTGGCGTTTTACAACGGCGAAGATGGTACCGCAGGTGAGGTCGCGCCTGGCATTAGCGTGCACCACATCGGCGGCCATACCATGGGGCTGCAATCGGTGCGCGTGCACACCCAGCGCGGCTGGGTGGTGCTGGCTTCGGATGCGAGCCACTACTATGAGCATTTCGAGCAGGATCGCTGTTTTCCGCTGGTGTATGACCTCGGTGAAATGATCGAGGGCTTTGCCACCTTGCGGCGCCTGGCCGATTCGCTGCAGCACATTGTGCCGGGGCACGATCCGCTGGTGTTTCAGCGTTACCCGGCCGTGTCGCCTGAATTGGCCGGGATTGCCGCGCGGCTGGACTTGCCGCCAAAACAATAATTTTCGAGGAGTGCTGCTATGACCGCAGGCAAGTGTGTGCCGGGACTGATTGTTGCGGCTCTGTCCATGTATGTCGGGCAGGTAGTTGCGCAAACTTATCCTAACAAACCGATACGTCTTATCGTTGGTTTCCCGCCTGGCGGCTCGAACGATATCGTCGCGCGTAACCTCGCGCCAAGGCTGGGCGAACTGCTGGGCGTGCAGGTCGTGGTCGAAAACCGCGCAGGGGCCAACGCCACCATCGCCGCGGATTTGGTCGCCAAAGCGCCGCCCGATGGTTATACCGTGATGCTAGGCAGCACCAGCTCGCTGGTGATAAGCCCGCACACCTATACGAAACTGTCTTACGACACCCTTCGCGATTTTTCGCCGGTGACCACCATCGCCATGACGCCAGAGGCGATTGCCGTGCATCCTGCGTTGCCGGTTAAAGATCTGAAATCGCTGATCGCGCTGGCGAAGGCCAAGCCGGGTACGCTCGATTTTGCGTCGTCCGGCAGCGGTGGCCTGCCGCATCTGGCGATTGAACTATTAAAAACACAGGCGAATATCAACTTGCAGCATGTGCCGTTCAAGGGCGCAGGGCCGGCGGTTACTGATCTGATGGGTGGTCACGTGCAGGGCATCATCATGGATTTCCCGGCGATTTACCCGCAAATGAAAAGCGGCAAATTGAAGGGCCTCGCGCTCGCGGCCGAGAAGCGTATCGCGCAGATGCCGGAGTTGCCGACTTCTGGCGAGCAGGGTATGCCGGGGCTGCTTGCCGTCAACTGGTTTGCCGTTGTTGCCCCGGCCAAGACTCCCGCACCTGTGACCGGCAAACTGTATGAGTCGCTGATGAAAGTCATCTCCGCACCTGAAATGAAAGAGCGCCTGGCCGCCGTCGGCGTGGAAACGTTTACGCAGACTTCGCCCGACGCCTTCGCTGGTTTTCTGAAAGACGAGCTGGTGCGCTGGGGCAAAGTGGCCAAGGCTTCGGGCGCAAAGGCGGATTAACCGCTCAGTAACGCATGCTGCTCGCTCAACCTGGCCACATCGGCCCGCTCAAACTGCGCAATCGCGTGGTGATGGCGCCGATGGGCACCAACTACAGCACTACGGACGGCCTTTCAACCGAACGGGATCGCATGTATTACGCCGAGCGCGCGCGCGGCGGCGTGGGCATGATCATGACCGAGGCGATGGTGGTTACGGAATTCGCGCGGCCACATCACAACTCGCTGTGCGTGTATCACGACCGGTTCATTCCGGGGCTGGCGAGCATCGTCGAAGCGATCAAATCGCACGGCGCGCTGGTGTGCGCGCAACTCAATCATCGTGGTGCGCTGTTGCGGCGGCATGTGCTCAACATGGAGCCGGTGGGACCGTCGCCGTGGAGGAATCCGAATACCGGTGATGACGTGCGTCCGCTCGCCGTGCCGGAAATCGTTGACATCCAAAAGTTGTTCGTTGCTGCGGCGCGGCGGCTGTATCAGTCAGGCTACGACGGCGTGGAGATACATGCGGGGAACGGCTATCTGTTCCAGCAGTTTTTTACACCGCGTCTGAATCACCGCACTGACAACTACGGCGGTTCATTTGAAAACCGTGCACGCTTTTTGGTGGAAACGCTGGATCGCGTCAAGCAGGCGCTGCCGGATTTTCCATTGATCGTGCGCCTGTCGGCCAGCGAATTTACCGAGGGTGGCTACACCGAAGCGGATATTATCGAGCTGTCAAAAGTTCTTGAAAAACAAGGAGTTGCAGCTCTGGATCTGTCGGGCGGCAGCAACGAAAGTCCGCAACTGTCGAAATACTGCATACAGCCGCCATCGTTCGCGCGCGGCTGTCTGGGCCCCTATGCCAAGCCCATCAAGCAGGCGGTGACGATTCCCGTGCTGGTGGCCGGGCGTGTGGTTGATCCGGCGGACGGTGAAAAACTGCTGCAGGATGGCTGTGCGGATTTTATTTCCGTGGGCCGCGCCTTGTATGCCGATCCGCACTGGAGCGCAAAGGCCCTTGGTGAAGTAAAAGCACCGATTCGCAAATGCATCGCCTGCAATGTCTGCTTTGAACGGCTGACGCTGGAGAAGGACGTCGCGTGCGTGCATAACCCGGTGATTGGCACCGAGTTTGAGTCACTGGAACATGCCGAGCCGCAGCTATTTCCGGCTCAAAAAACTACATCGCCCCGACATGTGCTGGTGATAGGCGCGGGCGTCACCGGTCTGGAGGCGGCACGTGCAGCGGCTGCACGCGGACACCGAGTGACTATATGGGAAAAGGCCGCGCAGCCTGGCGGCCAAATGGAGCTGGCGATGGCGGCCCCGGACAAAATCGAAGTGTCGCCCATACTCGATTACCGACTGACGACGTTGCGTAATCTGGGCGTGCAGATACACACTTCAACGACAGTAACGGTTGCAGCCATTCGCGCCTGCAAGCCTGATTTTGCGATTGTTGCCACGGGCGTCGCGCCGCGTGCGCATCCTTTCGATGTGTCGCAACTCGCTTCCACGGTGCGTGTAATGCACGCGTGGGATGCGCTGCGTGATCCGTCTTCGTTGGCTGCTGCAAAACGTATCACGATCATCGGTGGTGGCATGGTCGGCGCGGAAACGGCAGATTTGTTAACCGTGCAAGGCAAGCAGTGCACCCTTGTTGAAATGCTCGGCACGATTGCCAGTGGCATGGCACGCAACAACCGTATGGAACTGGTGGAGCGGCTTGCCGAACGCGGCACTGATATGCTGACCCGCGTGAAAGTCGATCGCGCTGTCGGCACGACGCTTTCATTGCGCGCAGACGATGGCACAATACGTGATATGGATGTGGGCGATGCGTTGATATTTGCCACCGGTCCCGCGCCAGTGCGCGACGTAGCGCCGTTGTTGGAAGAAGCTGGCGTCGACTACGAACTGGCGGGTGATTGCTATCGGCCCGGTGATTTTTTGTCGTGCCTGCGTGACGGCTGGCTGGCGGCGTTGAGCGTTGAGCATCGCTTTCGCAATCATGCCGGTGCCTGAAACAGAATCGTTTTATAGAAGGAACACACATGACACTCCCCAACTACGAAATCTACGCCATCAAATACGCGCGGCGGGACGCCAAGCGCCCGGTGCATTTTGTGGGCGGCGATCCGCACGACACGCCGATGCCGATGGATTACTTTGTGTGGCTGGTGCGCAATGCCGAGCGTACCATTGTGATCGACACCGGCTTCACCCAATCGATGGCGGAACAACGCAAGCGCGAATTCATTCGCACGCCCGCCGACGGTCTGGCGTTGATGGGCGTCAAGGCGGCCGAGGTGAAAGACGTGGTGATCACGCATCTGCACTACGACCACGTTGGCACCTTTCAGGATTTCCCAGCGGCGCAGTTTCATTTGCAGGATGACGAAATGTCGTATGCCACCGGCCGGCACATGCGGCACAAGCAGTTCAACCACGGCTACGAAGTGGAAGAAGTGATCGGCATGGTGCGTCTGGTCTACAAGGATCGCGTCACGTTTTACAAGGGTGACGCCGAGCTTGCGCCGGGCATCAGCCTGCATCACATTGGCGGTCATACGGCAGGGTTGCAATGCGTGCGCGTGCATACCGCCCGCGGCTGGGTGGTTGTGGCTTCCGACACCAGCCACTACTACGAGCATTTTGAAAAGGGCCGCGTGTTTACCACGACATTCCATCTGGGCGATACGCTCGATGGTTACGCGCGTCTGCATCAGTTGGCGGATTCGCCCAAGCACATCGTGCCTGGCCATGATCCGCTGGTGATGCAGCGCTATCCGGCGCCGTCGGCTGAACTCAAGGACATTGTGGTTCGCCTCGATTCCGTTCCAACTTATTGATTTTATTGGGAATTTATTATGAGTAGCTCCAAACCCCCTCTCCTCGAACATGCCACGCGCGATCTCGCGCGCTTCGCGTCCGCAATCCAGTTCAGCGATTTGCCCAAAGAAGTGATCGAGCGCATCAAGCTGTGCGTGCTGGATCACATCGGCTGTGTCCTCTTTGGGGCAACCTTGCCGTGGACGCAAAAAGTCGCCGCGCTCGCAATGGCCGAAGGCGCGGCACCGGTGGCGTCAATTTCCGGTATGGGCAAGAAAACGTCCATCGCGCTGGCCGCACTGGTGAATGGCACGTCCGGCCACGCGTTTGAGCTGGACGACATGCACAAGGAATCCATTGTTCACATAGGCTCGCTGGCGCCGCCGGTGGCCTTTGGATTCGCCGAGGCTGCAGCGGGCAAGGGTGGCAAGGCAACCGGGCCCGATGTCATCACGGCAATGGTCGCAGGCTACGAAATCGGCGCGCGTGTAGGCAATGCCGCAACCATGGGTTTGTTCTTTCGCGGCTTTCATCCGCAGGGCACGTCGGGCGTGTTTGCCGCCAGTGCAGCGGCGGCGCGCATGCTGAACCTGAACGCAGAACAGTTTCAGCACGCGCTCGGCATGTCCGGCTCGCAGGCGGGCGGGCTGATGGCTGCGCAGGAAGGCGCCATGGTCAAGCGTTTCCACTCGGGCCGCGCGGCACAGAGCGGCGTTTACTCGGCATTGCTGGCGAAAGACGGTTTCACCGGTATTCTTGATGTGCTGGAAGCGGCGTATGGCGGTTATCTCGCGGTGTATTCCGATACGCCGAACGTCAAGCGGCTGACGGATGGATTGGGCAAGGAGTGGGAGACGCTCAATGTCGGTTACAAGCCGCATGCCTGCGTGACCAGCATCCACACCGCGCTGGATGGCCTCACGGAAATCATGCGCGAAAACAATCTCAAGGCTGGCGACATCGGCAAGCTCGAAACCGGTCTGAGCCCGATGACACATGTGCATTGCGCCTGGGAGTACAAGGCGCAGGGTGTAACCGCGGCGCAGATGAACCTGTATTACGGCCTGGCCGTGACGGCCATCGACGGCATGGCCTTTACCGAGCAGTAC
>CANKUB010000197.1 GCA_947486575.1 Betaproteobacteria bacterium
CGCCAAACCTTGCCCGAATTTCTCTTGAATAACCCCCAAAGCGATTTCATCGAGAAATTCATCTTCGAAAGGCAAGATCACGCGACCATGGAGATGTTCCGCTTGGCCACATAAGATCTCGCCCGGGGTAAACTCCGCACTCTCAAGTACACTACAAGTCGTCGATTAATCAGGAATACCCCATGAAACATGCCTTCAGCGGAGCCGCACTGTGCGTGGTTGCATTGAGTTTTGCCGCAGGCCCTGCGTGCGCCCAACCTGCAGGTCAAGGCTATCCCAGTAAGCCGATACGCATCCTCGTCGGTTTCGCCGCCGGTGGGCCGAGCGACGTGGCCGCGCGCACAATCGCCCAGAAACTCACCGAAAAATGGGGCCAACAAGTGATCGTCGATATCCGCCCCGGCGCGGGAGGCAACATCGCGACAGAACTCGCAGCCAAATCCCCGCCGGACGGTTACACGCTGCTGGAACCCGCCTTCGCGCACGCGGTGAACCCGGTGCTGTATTCCAAGCTGCCGTTTGATGCAGCGAAGGATTTCACGCCCATTCTGTTGTTTGCCTCCATCGCCAATCTGCTGGTAGTGCATCCATCGATACCGGCGAATTCCGTGAAAGAATTGGTGGCGTTCGCCAAAGCGCGTCCGGATCAGCTCTCGTTCGGCTCTGCGGGCAGTGGCACCGCCTCGCATTTTGCAGGCGAACTGATGAACATGATGGGCGGTATCAAGGTCACGCATATTCCCTACAAGGGCCTTGCGCCTGCACATCTCGATGCCATGGCCGGCCAGTTGTCGATGATGTTTGACGGCATCGTCACCGGCATACCCGCGGTCAAAGCGGGCAAGCTGCGTGCGCTAGGCGTCACCACCAAAACGCGCTGGCGCGGCACACCGGATATTCCGACCCTATCCGAAGCGGGACTTACCGGCTTTGAAGTGAACTCTTGGTATGGTCTGCTCGCGCCCGCGGGCACACCACGCGAAATCGTAAATCGGCTCAACCTCGAAGTCGCGCGCTCCCTGCGCGAGCCGGACGCGCGTGAACGCTTTTATTCCTTCGGCGCGGAACCGATGGGCGGCACGCCGGAAGAATTCGGCGACTACATCAAAGCCGAAACCGCCAAGTGGAGCAAAGTCATCAAGGCCGCCGGGATTAAAGTCGATTAAGGCCGAGTAACGCCGGGCTACTGCTGTTTAAGATTCGCCTGCTTGATCACTTTGCCCCAGCGCGCAATTTCGGTTTTCAGAAACGTCATGGCTTCGGCTGGCGTGTTGCCGAGGGCTTCGGTGCCACCTTTGGCCAGCATGTCCTGCATATCTTTTGCCTTGAGCGCGTTGACCGTTTCGCGGTGTATCTGGTTCACAATCGGCGCTGGTGTTTTAGCGGGCACCAACACCATGTACCACGATGACGCCTCGTAACCAGGCACGCCCGCTTCGCTGACCGTCGGCACATCCGGCTGCGACGCCACGCGCTTCTGCGTTGTCACCGCCAGCAAACGCAGTTGCCCCGCATTCACCTGATTGATAATCGCCAGCATCGGGTTGATATACATATGTACACGGCCGGGAATCAGATCGGCCAGCACCGGCCCCGTACCTTTGTAGGCGATATGCGTCATCTGCGTGCCCGTCATGCCGGTGAACATTTCACCGGCGAGATGTGACGCGGAACCCGGCCCCGATGAGCCATACGACAACTCGCCCGGTTTTGATTTAACGTAAGTAATCATCTCCTTGACGCTTTTCACCGGCAGCGAATTGGGCACCACCAGCCCGAACGCCTGCGTAGCCACCACCGAAATCGGCAGCAGATCATTTACCGGATCGTACGGCAGCCGCGCCATCAACGTGGCGTTGATGGCATGCGACGGATTTACCAGAACCAGCGTATGGCCATCCGGTGCAGCCTTGGCAGCGATGTCGATACCAATCACCATGCCCGCGCCGGGCCGGTTGTCGGCAACAACCTGCTGCCCCCATACGGCCGTATACCGGTTGCCCAGAAAACGCACGATCTGATCGGAGCCGCCGCCTGCCGCGGTAGGAATAATGAAGCGAATGGGTTTGGTGGGGAAAGACTGCGCGCACGCCATACTGCCCCACAACGCCGTAAACGCCAACAACACCGCTGGTTCAAAACGCATCTTCATTCTTCGCTCTCTATCCGCCCAACTTTTGGGAGTACGTTATTTCAACGGCATCGGCACGCCATCCGGCAGCGGCACTTTATCCACGTTGAGTATCATCGACACCAGCGAGTAATAGCCATTGCAGGCGATCAGATCAAACGCGCCACGCTCGCCGAAGCGATCCACCACGCGCTGGAAGTTTTCGTCGGACACGCTTTTCTTTTCGTGCAGCTCTTTCGAGAAATCATAGATCGCCGCTTCGTCGTCATCCATATTCGCCGGGCGACGATGCTCGGCCACATCTTTGGCCTTGGCCGGATCTAGGCCCGCGTCGATTGCCAGCTTGCAATGGGCGTGCCACTCATAGTTCGCCGTCCAGTAGCGCGCCGTAATGATGATCGCGAATTCGTTGAGCTTGTTGGACAACGAACTCTTGAAACGGATCGCGCCGCCCAGCGACTGCACAATGTTGCCGATCTCCGGGCTGCGCAACATCGCATTGAACGGCCCGCCCAACGGCCCTGCCGATGTGGCGCTGGAATTACCCATCTTCGAACGCGGCCCGGAGCGAATGCCGTCATACACAGCGCGCTGCTCGGTGGTGAGTTTTTCAACGGGAATGAGTTTGAAGCGGCGTGGGTCAGTCATTTTGGCTCCTGGTGATTTTTTGGGAAGGTGGAAATTAACACGGCGCGGCGAAACGTGCGTTTCGTCGTACGCAGGCTTCGGAGATAATGGAAAATACGAATTAAAACAAATAGTTATAAAAACACTGTCAAGGATCAATCCTTCAGTGAAAACCCCAGTCCCGGCACGTTCGGCACATGCAGCTTGCCGTCCCTGAACTCAGGATGCGTGGCAAAACGCGCCTTGATCGCCACATGCGCGCCATGCACCTCCAGCATGCCGCCATGCGCGTGGCCCGCCATCACCGGCAGATTCGCTGACTCAAAACCGCCCGCGCCGGTGACCGGCACACCATGCGCCTCCGCCAGCGCGAGGATGCGCAACATCGTACTGATGCCGCCGCAGAACGCAGCGTTGGGTTGCAATATATCCAGCGCGCCCGCCGCCAGCACATCACGAAACCATGCCACTGACTGAATCATCTGCCCCGACGCCAGCGGAATGCGCGTGGCGCGACGTAACTCGGCCAGAGACGGAATATCGTTGCCGCGCAGCGGCTCCTCGAAAAACGCAATATCGCAATCGGCCACCTGCTCGGCCAGTCGCTTGGCCTCCGCCACCGAATAGGCGCAGTTGGCGTCCAGCATCAGCGGCGCATGACCAATCGCCGCGCGCACCGCGCGGATGCGCTGCACATCCTCCGCAATGTTGCGGCCTGCGCCCACCAGGATCTTCGCGCCCTGAAAACCTTCGGCCAGGGCCGTCTTGCACGCATTGACCAGTTCGGCTTCCGAATAAGCCGGGAGCCCCACCGTCGCATAGGCCGGCACCGCATCGCGCGCGCCGCCAATCAGCCGCGCCACCGGCTGCCCGAGCCCCTTGCCCTTGATATCCCACAACGCCAGATCCAAAGCCGACAGCGCCGACACAAATACGCCGGTCGACTGGCGCGGATTGAATTTCCTGGCGAGCTGTGCGGTGATCGCTTCGATATCCAGTGCGTTCGCACCTTTCAGCGTGTCGGCGATGCCGCCATTCAGCAAATGCGCCACCTGATCGGCGAGAAAGCGGCCGGTAACTCCTTCACCGCAGATGCCATCGTCGGTGGTGACGCGGCAGCGCACATAGGTCAGGCTTTCCGCACCGGCGTAGGCATCCGACTCGCGCGGGGGTTTGATGTGTTCTACCTGGGATTCAATATTCGTGACTATCATCTTTTTTTCCAATGCAAAATGCAAGCAAGAATGCAGGTCTTATCTGAGCAGCAAAGCTCGTTGCAACGAACGCAATTATTCTTCGCTACGGCAGTTGACTGTAGCAGCCTACGTGGGGACTCGACTGTAGTCAGCCGCGGGATGTCTCAAAAGCCCATCGTAAGTGTAAGCGGACGCCGATGAATAGTGCTAATTGCAAAGTTACACTCGTCGCGCTAAGAAGAAACCAAGTAACTGTGGCTTCGCTTTGTTGATTACCTAACCACAATGAAATGGTGAAAACGCTAATCCCAAATCCGATCACGGCCAAAAACAAACACGATGTTGATAATAGAATAAGCGCATAGGTTCGCGGACGCGGCGGCAACAATGCGGGAATTACAACAGGGATCGCAGCAGCACAAGCGATAAGTATCGCCTCCAGCCGCGGAGCGTAACCATACGCAGGGTGGTAGCTCAGCGCATACGAAGATATTTAGACGAGCAAGCCGCACAAAATGGAGGCCACAACAAAAAGCGCACGTAGTTGTAGTGCCATCCCATCCCAGCCTATCAAGCAGCCATTCCGATCTCAACAAACGTGCTTTTTGAAACCGGCTCCGGTATTGGCTTGCCACCGAGCCGCAAATCTTCCAGATGAAACTGGATGGCTTCCTGAATAAGCTCCAGAGCTTCGGTTTCGGTTTCTCCGGCGGCAATACATCCCGGTAAATCGGGCACGAACGCGCCGTAGCTTGTTGGGCCCTTTTCAATTACCACCATGTAGCGCATGCTCATTTCGATTTACTCCTTCAATCCTGCCTGCTTCAAGACACTGTTTAGCGTGCCAGGAGGCACATCAACACTGGGCTTTCCCGCCACTGTAACCGTTCCCGGTTTTGTTGGATGGTGCAGTTGGCGGTGACTGCCGCGCTGCCGCACCACGAACCACGAACCAACCGTCCTTGCCGAGCACGCGCAACACCTCAGAAACTTTCATTTCGGAATACTACGCTTATTCAACACGCCCCATCAAATCGGATCCCAACTAACCACATCCGGCGACCGATCCAGCGGATAAAACTGCTTCTCCATAGCAGGCAGCGCCACTTTGGCAATAGCCTCCGGAGTCCACTCCGGCGTATGGTGTACCGAGCGGATCGGGCGCGGTTGGCTGAACAGCATGATTTCGTTGGCGCGCACGCCGAAAATCTGGCCGGTAACTTCTGCTGCCGCATCGCTCACCAGAAACACGGCCATCGGCGCCACCTTGCGCGCTTCCATTTTTTGCAGTTGGCCGGCGCGTTCTTTTTCTTCGGGGGTGTTGGTGGGGATGGAGCTAGTCATGCGGCTCCACGCGAAAGGCGCGATGCAGTTGGAACGCACGCGGTTGCGGCCCAGATCAAGCGCGATGCTCTTGGACAACGCGGCGATGCCGAGTTTGGCTGCAGAATAGTTGGCCTGACCAAAGTTGCCAATCAATCCCGAGGTCGAGGTCATGTGCACAAATGCGCCGCTGTTCTGCGCGCGCATGGGATTGGCAGCGGCGCGGCTCACGTAGAACGCGCCGTTCAGGTGGACTGCGATTACCGAATTCCAGTCGTCCTCGCTCATTTTGTGAAAAATGCGGTCGCGCAAAATGCCAGCGTTGTTGACCACGCCATCGATACGGCCATAGGTATCGATGGCGCATTGGATGATGTGTTCGGCCGAGGCCCACGTTGAAACCGAATCAGTGTTGGCCACCGCGGTGCCACCTGCGGCCTTGATTTCATTCACCACTTTTTGCGCGGCGCCTGCGCTGTCGGCGCTCAATTCCCCGCCCAGCCCTGCACCGATGTCGTTAACCACCACTTTTGCGCCGTTGGCGGCCATCGCCAGTGCCATTTCACGGCCGATGCCACCGCCTGCGCCGGTTACTACGACTACTTTGTCTTGTACGCTGTTGCCCATGTTGATCCCCTTTTGCTGTCGGTTGTTGTGAGTGTAGCTGTAAAGTCACGCCGGCTTGTCCGGAAATAATCCGGGCATCCAACGAGAAGCGAGTGTTGCGGGAAACGCCAGGCGCAATGGCGTTTTGGTTGTTTCGGAAACCAGCACGCCCTGTTGCAGCAGCGCGCTGGATACGCGCCGCGCAGTGCGTTCCGGCACGCCCAGCAGCGCGGCTATTTCCGCACGCGGCAGTTGGCCACGATACAGTATGGCCTCGAGTATTTGTCCTGAGCGTTGCGGCAAAACGCCGAGCCGCATTTCTTCTTCCGCCCACACCAGCACACGGGTGCGCAGGCGATCTGGTTGCATCAGGTCTTCCATGAACGAAACCTGATCAAGGCAGGTTTGAAGAAAGAACCGCGTGAATTCCACCAGCGCTTCTTCGCTTAGATTGCCGCGCCCATCCAGATCATTGCGGCGCTGCAAATCACAGTTTGCGAGCAATTCCTTGTAGCGGCTCACGTTGCGCGCGAGACCGCGCGCTATGGACCACACACCGCCGGTGTCGAGCACGTTGAGTAATTGCGCGTGTGACAGCAGGCGCGCCACGCGCCCGTTGCCATCGAGAAACGGGTGTATCCACAGAAAGCGGTGGTGCATGGCTGCCGCAGCCAGTATGGTTTCAGACTTGCCCAGCGGCGTATACACCGCTTCATAACGCTGCATAAACCGCGGCACGGCACCGGGACTTACCGGCACCAGGTTGCCTACTTTTACGTCGCGGCGACGCAGCGCGCCTGGCTCAATGCGATGCTTCTGCTCTGTGCCGGGGTCTCGCACGTCTAGCAGCGTTTCGGGCAAAAATTCGCATAACCGCCGGTGTATTTCACAGGCGTCATGCAGTGAGGCAACGTTACCGGACAAGCCACCGCCATCGATCCATGCCTGCACTGCGATGTGCGCTTTAGCCTCTTGTTGCAGACTGCGTTTTGCCGCATCGTGGCTGTAATCATTTTTGAGCGCGCGCTCGATATCAATGGGATGCGTGTCGTGCCCTTCGATGAGATTGCTGTAATAGCAGTTCATCGCCCGCACCAGCCCGGCCAGCGCTGTAAGCAATCCGGGCGGCAAACTGCGCCTGAAACCAGCGGCCTTCGCGGCCAGCTCAATCGACAAATCCGACAGCTCGCGCCGGTGCCGGTTATCTTCCGCTATAAGCAGGGGCTCCATACGGCTTATCGGTTCGCCGCGATCAGCAGCCCTCGTAATCGCAGATGCGGCCGGGTTATTTTCTATATTTATGGCCGTTTTTTTGGCCGATTTTTTCATTTAAATAAATGTATAAAAACAATTGTTTATATATATAATAATCTTTATGTAGTATGA
>CANKUB010000198.1 GCA_947486575.1 Betaproteobacteria bacterium
ATTGATTATTGAGATTCTGAAGAAGTCGCACGCCGATGGCCTGCATCCGGGCTATGGTTTTTTGTCGGAGAACGCAGGTTTTGCACAGCGCGTGATAGACGCGGGGTCACGCTTTATCGGGCCGTCGCCGAAGTGGATCGACGCCATGGGGCACAAGACCAAAGCGCGCGAGTTGGCAGCGCAGCACGGCATGCCGATGTCCAAGGGTTCGCCGGTGTTGCCTATGGATAATGAGGCCATCCTCAAAGCAGCGCGCGAGATTGGCTACCCGGTGCTGGTAAAGCCCGCAGGTGGCGGCGGCGGCATCGGCATGCTGCCCGCCCAAGATGAGGCGCAGTTGCTGGAAACCGTGGAACGTTCGCGCTCGATGGCGAGCCGTGGCTTTGGTAACGCCGAGGTCTATCTGGAGCGATTATTTGAACGCCCGCGCCATGTGGAGTTTCAGGTGCTGGGTGACCAACACGGCAATGTCGCACATTTGTTTGAGCGCGATTGCTCGACGCAGCGGCGCAATCAGAAGGTGATTGAAGAGGCACCAGGGCCGAAGCTATTGCGCGAAAAAGCCACAGCCGTTGCCGACCACATCACCGGCATCATGCGCAAGATAGGCTACGACAACATCGGCACGGTGGAAATGCTGATGGGTGCGGATGGTTCGTTCAATTTTCTGGAAATGAATACGCGCCTGCAAGTGGAACATGGCGTGACGGAAGAAGTCACTGGCGTTGATCTGGTGAAGGCGCAAATTCAATCGGCGGCGGGCGAAAAACTATCCGACATTTTGCCCGCGAAAATTGAAGTAAGGGGCCATGCCATACAGGCGCGCGTGTATGCCGAAGACCCGAAGAACTTCTTTCCGTCACCGGGCAAGCTCAATGTGTTTCGGCCGCCCGCCGATGGCGGGGTGCGCGTGGAAACCGGTTTTGCCGAAGGTCGCGACGTGACGCCGCATTATGACCCAATGATCGCCAAAGTCATCGCGCATGCGCCCACGCGCGAGGCTGCCATTGATAAACTGGTTGTCGCGCTGGAGTCTTTCGAGATTCAGGGGTTGAAACACAATATTCCTGCTGTGATTGCGATTCTGAAATCAGAGCAGTTTCGTGCGGGCGATGTGCATACCGGTCTGATACCTGAAGTATTAAAAAAGAAAGTGTGAGGAAACAATCATGAGCGAAGCTGAAGTCGTGCGGTTTGATGTTGAAGACGGCGTGGGCGTAATCACCGTCGACTATCCACCGGTCAATGCACTGGGGCCGGGCGTGCGTGAGGGCATCATCGCCGCCGTTGACAAGGGTAATGCCGATTCGAATGTGAAGGCGATGGTCTTGATTGGCGCCGGGCGCAGTTTTATAGCCGGGGCGGATATCCGCCAGTTTGGCAAGCCGCGCCCGGTATTGACGCGCACGGCCTACGACGTGATGGACGGCTCCGCGAAGCCGATAGTGGCGGCGATCCATGGATTTGCACTGGGCGGCGGACTGGAACACGCGCTGTGCTGCCATTACCGCGTTGCCGTACCGGGCGCCAAGGTCGGTTTGCCGGAAGTGCTGATCGGCATTCTTCCCGGCGGCGGCGGCACGCAGCGTTTGCCGCGTGTGATTGGGCCAAAGGCCGCGATGGAAATGATTGTGAGTGGCCGTCATGTGCCTGCTGCTGAAGCCCAAACGCGGGGCATTATCGATGCCATCGTACCAGGCAAGGATCTGCGGCGCGAAGCCATTGACTACGCCAAAGGCATCGCGGACAAGCGGCCATTTCCCAAAGTGCGTGATCGCACCGATCGCATCGCCGAAGCGAAAGCAGATCCGGGCATGTTTGAAGCCATGCGCAAATCCATCGCGCGGAAGGCGCGCAACCAGAGGGCACCCTACAACTGTATCGCTGCGGTCGAGGCTGCGTGTGTGCAACCGTTTGACGAAGGCATCGCCACCGAGCGACGCCTGTTTAACGAACTGGAAAACGCCGACGAAGCCAAGGCACTGCGCTATGCGTTTTTCGCCGAACGTGAAGTGGCGAAAATTCCCGGTGCGCCGAAAGACTTCAAGCCCGGCAAGATCAAAACCGCTGCCGTCATTGGCGCGGGCACCATGGGCGGCGGCATAGCCATGTCGTTTGCCGATTCCGGCATACCGGTGAAAGTGCTGGAAGTGTCGCGCGATGTGCTCGACAAAGGCATGCAGCGCGTGCGCGACAACTACGCGATGAGCGTCAAGCGCGGCAGCACCACCCAGGCGCAGATGGATGAACGCCTGAAGCGAATTACGCCGGTTGAGCGTTACGAAGACATCGGCGACTGCGACGTGGTGATTGAAGCGGTGTTTGAGCGCATTGACGTTAAAAAGGAGGTGTTTGCAAAACTGGAAGCGGTGATGAAGCCGGGCGCGTTGCTGCTCAGCAATTCATCGGCCATCGACACCGACATCATGGCGGGCATGACCACGCGCCCGCAGGACGTGGCCGGTGCGCATTTCTTTGCGCCCGCCAACGTGATGAAGCTCTATGAAGTGGTGAAGGGCACCAAGACCTCGGTCGAGACTATCCTCAAGACCATGCAGGTCGGCAGGGATATCGGCAAAATCAGCGCAGTTGCCGGGTCGTGTGATGGTTTTGCCGCGAACCGCAGCCGCGCGCCGTTCGGCACCGAGATGATGCTGATGCTGGAAGAAGGCGCGCTGCCGGAGCAGATCGACAAAGTGATGGTGGATTTCGGCTATCCGATCGGGCCGTTTGCGGTGGGCGATCTGTCGGGGTTGGATATCGGCTACGACACACGCAAGCGCCGCGCGGCGGAGAATCCGAATTTTCGCAAGCTGCTGGTGCCGGACCGTCTGGTCGAAATGGGGCGTAAGGGACAGAAGACCGGCGCAGGCTGGTATCGCTACGAAAAAGGGGACCGCACGCCGCATCCGGACGAAGTGGTCAAGAGCGTGATTGCGGATGTGGCACGCGAACTGGGCATCGAGCAGCGCGAGTTCACCGACGATGAAATCCTCAAGCGCCTGCTGTTCGCCTCAGTCAACGAAGCGTGCAAGATACTGGAAGAAGGCAAGGCGTTACGCGCGAGCGACATTGATGTGATGTGGTTGCATGGATTCGGTTTCCCGCGTTATCGCGGCGGGCTGATGTTCTGGGCCGACGGTATTGGCGTGAAAGAAGTTTACCGCCAGGTTGAGGAATGGCATCAACGCTACGGCGCACGCTGGAAGCCTGCCAACTTGCTGCGTGAACTGGCGGAGAGCGGCACGCCCTTGCGCGAGGCGAAGCCGAAAGTGGCGATGTAGGATGAATCCACAGGACTTGATTGCACAAGCGCGTGCACAGCAGCGCACCGCGCTTGACGAGCAGGCAGGAAAGTTGCTGCTCGCGGCCTACGGCGTTGCCGTGCCGAAAACGCTGACTGTAAAGAATGCGGATAAAGTTGACGCGGCATTCAGCCAACTGCGCGCGCCGGTCGTGGTGAAAATCATGTCGCAGGACATTCTGCACAAGAGCGATGCAGGGGGCGTAAAAGTGGGTTTGCAATCTGCCGCCGAAGTCAAAGACGCCATTAACGCCATGGCCGCGTCACCCAAAATCAAGGGTGCGCGTATTGACGGCTATCTGATTGAAGAGATGGCGCCTGCCGGTCAGGAAATTGTTGTTGGCGGCGTGCGTGATCCGGATTTCGGGCCGCTGGTGATGGTGGGCCTGGGCGGTATATTTGTTGAGGTGCTGGCGGATGTGTCGTTCCGTATTTGCCCGATCACGCGAATTGACGCGCAGGAGATGATTGAGGATTTAAAAGGCGCGGCGATTCTTGATGGCGCGCGCGGACGCAAGACGGTATCGCGCGCAGCTATCATCGACGTGCTGCTGAAAGTCGGTGGCGAAAACGGTTTGTTGATGCAACATGCGGGTGACTTGACCGAGGCCGATATCAACCCGCTGATCGTCTCTGAAAGCGGTGCGGTGGCGGTGGATGCGCGCTTTATTTTAGGACAAGCATAAAAAGTCTCTACTGTCGTTCCCGCCTGCGTGGGAACGACGGGGTAAGTTTTGATTTTCACTCAGGTTAGTTAAGCCAAAAAATTGATGAACAAAAACAATATCCTGGAAGAGTTCACGCCGCTGTTCGAACCGAAAACCGTGGCGGTGATTGGTGCCTCTGCCAAAGGCGGCGCATTGCCGAACCACTTTATCCGCCGCATCCGCGAATTTGGTTTCACCGGTGAAATTTATCCGATACATCCCAGCGCGCCAGAGATTGATGGCCTCACCGCCTACAAGACTTTGGCCGATACGCCGTTGCCGGTTGATTACGCCTATATCGCGGTTGCGGGCGCGCAAATTCCCGCCATGCTTGAAGCTGTTAAAGAAAAAAAGCCGGGCCACGTGCGATTTGCACAGGTGATTTCCAGCGGCTTTGGCGAAGTGGATGAAGGCAAAGATTTGCAGCAACAACTGGTGGTAGCGGCGCGCGCTGGCGGCATGCGGCTGATCGGGCCGAATTGTCTGGGCATTTTTACCCCGCGCGGCGGCGTCACGTTTGCCGAGGTGGGGCCGCAGCCAGCGGGCAGCGTTGGCGTAGTGTCGCAAAGTGGCGGGCTGGGCACGGATATCGTGCGACGTGGTCTGGCGCGCGGGGTTAAATTTTCAGGGCTGATTACCGTGGGCAACTGCGCTGATGTGGTGCCTGCGGAGTTGGTCGAATATTATTTTGCTGATGCACAAACCAAAGTGGTTGGCATGTACATTGAATCCGCCAAAGATGGCCGTCGCCTGTTTGAATTGCTGCGCTCGGGCAAAGCGGCCAAGCCTGTGGTGATACTCAAAGGTGGCCGCACGCAGCAGGGTTTGGCTGCGGCGGCCTCGCACACCGGCTCGCTCGCGGGCGACGACCGTGTGTGGATGGCATTGGCACGTCAGACGGGCTGCGTGCTGGTGGATACGCTCGATCAGTTTATCGACGCGCTACTGACCTTTCAGTCGTTGACGCCCAAAGCGACACAGCCGACAAAGAAAGTCACGCTGTTCGGCAACGGTGGCGGTACCAGCGTGCTGGCAACCGACTACTTCGCGCGGCTGGGACTTGACGTGACGCCGTTCGATGCCGCTACGATCGAACCACTGGCTGCGCTGAAACTGCCGCCCGGCACCAGCATCACCAATCCGGTGGATTGCCCGGTCGGCACTTTGCAGCAGGATGATGGCTTGGTCGCCGAAAAAATTCTCGATATTATTTTTAGCAATGGCAAGCCCGATGCGCTTGTGATGCATCTGAACATGTCGGCGTTTGTCGGACGCACCAAGCCCGAGGTGCTGGATAATCTGATGGCCGCTGCGCTGCGCGTGCAGCAAAAATATCCCGGCCAGGCGCATTTTTTGCTGGTATTGCGCTCGGATGGCGAGCCTGCGCTGGAAGAACGCAAACGCGCATTTCGCGACAAAGCCAATGCGCTGGGTGTGCCGGTGTTCGATGAAATGTCGAACGCGGGGCACGCGCTGGCGGCATTGAAAGCGCACGAGCAGTTTGTGTTTTCCCGTACGGGCTGCGCTTGATTGAACTTAACAAGGAGTCATCATGAGCATCTCGCCCACCTACACCAACGATTTTCGTGCCATCGGTTACCCAGTGCGGCTCTACAGCGGCAAGGATGCGCTCGAAAATCTGCCTGCCGAGCTCAAACGCAATCGCGCCAAACGCGCCTTCATCGTTTGTGGGCGCACGGTATCGCGCAAGACCGATTTGATCGCGCATATGCAGCGCATTCTCGGCGACAACTGCGTCGGCGTGTTTGATGAAATGGACAAGGACACTTCGATATCCGCAGTAACCGCGGCGGCCAAGGCCGCCAGCGCGGTGCAGGCGGATATGTTGATCGGCGTCGGCTCCGGCAGCGTCACGCAAGGCACGCGCGTGGTGGCGATACTGATGGCCGAAAAGCGCCCGGTCGATGAATTGATCACGCAATACCCGGAGCACGGTGCGGCTATCAGCCCCAAGCTGCTCGAGCACAAAGTGCCGATTATCAATGTGTTGACCTCGGCTACCTCCGCGCAAAATCGCGCCGGCTCTGCGGTGAAAGACCCCAACCGCAGCAACCGCATGGAATTTTTTGACCCAAAAACGCGACCAGTCGCCGTGTTCTGGGATGCTGAAGCGTTGATGACAGCGCCGATGTCACTGGTGCGTACCACCACGATTTCAGCGGTGTGGCGCACCACCATGAACCTGGGCGCTACACGCGTTGCGCCATTGGCCGAGGGTGACCGGTTGCAGGCGTTTCGACTCGCGCGTTATGCGCTGGAGCATTTGAACGAAAGTAGCGATGTCAGCCCGCGCATCGCCGCGTGCGCCGCGGCATTTTTGCAGAATCGTGATGCTGATGATGGCGGCATGGCTGCAGGCAAGCACTGGGTCGAGCGCGTGGTGTATGCGTTCGCTACCGCGCTGTTTCAGATGCACGTGCATGTCGGCCAGGGAGAGGCCAGCGCTGCGCTGACCCCGATGGTGATGCGCCAACTCGGCAGCCGTAACCCGGAAGCCATGGCGTTGATCGCGCAGTCCCTGGGCGTATGGCGCGAGAGTGACGGTCTGGCCAGCGCGCCGGAAAAAGCGGCAACTGAAATCGAGCGTCTGTTCAAGTCAGTGGGCATGCCGGTGCGCGTGTCGCAACTGAATATTCCGCGCGAGACCTTGCAGCAGATACTGGAGAACTCGCTGAAGAACTTTAATGCCGACCCCAAGCGCGAGTTCGTGCGCGAACGCGATTACCTGATGCAGGTTCTGGAGGCCTGCTGGTGAACGGCTAGTTCTGAGTTTTCGGTTGTTGGGACTGTGATAATCGTCACGAACGCTTTGTAACTTATTGTTTTTATGCGATAAATTAAAATGGTCTTGTTACAACCCCTTACACTTTGTAAAACCCTTCCGGGTACACGATGTTTAGTATCTGGCGTTATACAAACATGGGAATTCGCCCATGTTTAACAGCGGAGAGGAGTACCAAAATGAAATTCAAGACCACACTAGTTACCATTGCCATGGCGATTTTGCCCGGGCTCGCCCTGGCGCAAACCGCCCCCAGCACCGCAGCCGGCGCCCGTATTGATCAGCGTCAGGCGAATCAGCAGCAACGTATTGATCAAGGCGTGAAGTCCGGTGAACTAAATCAGCGCGAAGCTGCACGCCTGCAAAACGGTCAGGTCCATGTGCAGAAGATGGAAGACCGGGCGAAGGCCGACGGCAAAATCACCAAGCAGGAGGCCCGC
>CANKUB010000199.1 GCA_947486575.1 Betaproteobacteria bacterium
CCCAGTCTTGCGTGTCGGATGTCTTGCTCAAGCAATACCGTCATGAAATCAATTCACCATTACAGTAACATCGCTTATGCAAAAGTACAATCCCCCCAATTCACAAGCCCCAGATTTCAAAGGCAAAGTTGTGGGTAATGATCAGATGTTCAACAAGGGACCGCACCTCATGACCCCCGCGCACAAATCCTTCCTGACCGACGAAGTCAAGGCCTTCATTGGAGTGGAAACCGAGTGGAGCGCCTATTCCGACCCCATCTCGCCCTCCGAAGTCCGTCGCTTCGTCCACGCGATTATGGATGACAACCCCCTGTACTACGACGAGGCGTACGTGCGCGGCACCAAGTACGGGGAGGTGGTGTGTCCGCCCCTCTATGTTTCGTTCGCCTTTCGGCGCGCGCATGGCACCCCGGACCCGCTCGACCGTCTCAAGATCGACCGCGACTGGGATGCCTACGGTGGTGGCGGCGCTAATCGACAGGCCCTTCCGCGCGTGCCGCACGGTTTCCAACGCATGGTCAACGGGGGCTCGGAAATCGATCTTTACAAGCGCATTCGGCCGGGCAAGCGCGTCCGCACCAAGGCTCGTTACCATGACATCCGGGAACGCATCGGCAGCACCGGCCCTATGGCCATCATCATCACCGAGACCAACTTCCAGGACGACGACGGCGACCTAATCGCGCGAGCACGGCAGACCGCCATTTTTCGCTAATCCAGACAACGCCCGACAACAACTCACGGAGCCACCTTAAATGGGATATGCAACGCAGCGCTACTTCGACGACGTCAAGGTCGGGGATGAGCTAACCCCCGTGGAGAAGGGACCGATGAGTCCGGCGCACATCATGCGCTGGTCTGCATCGTCCGAGAATTGGCATCGGATCCACTATGACTACCCCTTTACCACCGGCCATGACAAGAACCCCGGCCTGCTCATCAATGGTTCCTGGAAACAGCACCTCCTCGCCCAGATGCTCGACGAATGGGCCGGCCTCGAAGGCTGGGTGGCGAAGATTTCTTTCCAATACCGCGCCATGAACATTGAATGGGAAACCCTCACCGCATGGGGACGAGTGACCAATACCTACGAGAAGGATGGGCTCGGCATCGTCGAGTGCGAGACCGGCATTCGCAACGACAGCGGCCTCGAAAGCACGCCTGGCTCCGCAGTAATCATCCTGCCGATGAGGAATGGCAAAGCCGTGCCTTACCCCTTCGCATCACTCGAAAGCTGAGTAACCCTGCCTCCGTCGTTCACCATTCGTTACTGCCGACTGCAGCCGCAGGGTGCGGTGCGAATTCGCGATCACGCTTGACTGGACTGTCTGGTATAGGCCACCGTAGAGCGCCACGTGTCGAATAGAGTTCGACGCGCAAGCGTAACCACTGTCCGTTGACCGGCGGACATCTACCGTACACACGTTGCCGGCACTCTGACCGCAATGGCCGAGTAGCCCGCCTAGGGCTTCCGGCAGGTATACAGTATCGAGCAGGCAGTCGCGCTAATATAAGCGCCCCATGTCTCAACGATATAATGCTGAAGTCGCGATCCTAGGCTACGGCGCAGCGGGTCTCGCCCGTGCAGCGGAAGTCGTACGCCGCATTGCACATTTCGTCATCGACCGCCAAGCGCAGGATCGCATCGGCGGACGCTGCTTCACCCGTGTTGTCTCGATTTGCTCGCCCCGATGGAACTGGGTGCGTAATTCATCCATGGCATTTCCCGGGCAGTTTTGTCGGTGCTCAAATCTGAATTAACCATATCCGACGAATCACTTTGGCTGTATTCCTGCCAGCTGTGCTACTTTCCGAAACCGCGCCATTTCGGCAACGATAAATTTCTCAAACTCATCCGGGGTGTAATCCACTTCCACCACGACGCGGCCCGAACGATAGTTGCGGCCTTCAGGCGTCATCATTGCCGTGCGAAAGCCTTCGTGGATGCGGTTGACGATGGCGGCGCTCGTCGCTCGAGGCGCGACGATGGAGGCCCAAGTGTGGCTCACCATATCGGGAAAACCGCTTTCAATCAGCGTGGGCGTGTCTGGGAGCAGCGCGTGGCGTTCGCGTGTGGCGATGGCGATGGCGCGCAGTCGTCCGTCCTTGATGAGCGGGAGCGCACCGCTGGGCTCAATCGCTCCCAGCGGTATCTGCCGTCCAGCCAGCTCTGTAACGACGGCCGATAGGCCCTTGTATGGAATCACTGTCATGCCCACGCCCGCGGCGATGCCGAGCCAA
Organism: Betaproteobacteria bacterium; assembly: GCA_947486575.1. Classification (GTDB taxonomy): domain Bacteria; phylum Pseudomonadota; class Gammaproteobacteria; order Burkholderiales; family SG8-41; genus UBA5216. Next base: position 2,242 of record CANKUB010000199.1, read on the forward strand.
TGGCAGGCGATTTCATATGTCGGTGAATAGGTGCCGACTTGCATCGACGCACCGGGGCGTTTCGCATCCGCGATGAAATCACTGACGGTCCGCTGCGGCGTCGCCGCGCCTGTGACATAGGCGACCGTGCCCAGACCAAACAGGATCACCGGTCGAAAATCCTTCAATGTGCTGTAAGGTAGATTTTTCGTCGTAACGGGATTTACCGTCAGCGGGCCACTAGAGCCGATCAACAGGGTATAGCCGTCGGGTGCCGCGCTCTTGACGATTTGCGCAGCGACTACGCCATCTGCGCCGGGGCGGTTTTCGATGATGAGGGATTGGCCCCAGTGCTTGGCCACGAATTCGCCATAGAAACGCACGTTGCCGTCGCTGCCACTGCCGGCAGCAAAGGGCACGATGACGCGCACGGGCTTCACCGGGTAGGTTTGCGCAACACCGGTCAGCGCGTGAGCCAATAGTGCAGACGCGACAAGTGCGAAGGTGTGTTGTCTGGCCATTTTGAGCTCCATGATCCTACTAGGACAGTTGGGCAAAGCGTTCAGGCAGCTATTTCGTAGGGGCTGGAAATTGCATGTCACTGATTCACATCTGAAGCACTGTATCGCCCCCCACGCAGGTCGTCAATTTTGCACCGCAGCACGCTCTTCGCGCTTCTCGATTGTTTTCTTGTGCACATTCAGCCCCACATACTTGATAAACTGTTTCATGACATGCCTCCTCAATTGCGGTTCTGCGTTTGGGGTGGAACAAGCCTCAAGCCTAACCCGCGTCTCTTGAGGCCCGGCATGTCAATACATGATGTCTACCCCCTCGGCGCACGTCACTGAACAGGAACAAAGATGAAAACTCGCGTAACCGAAATGCTTGGCATCCGCTATCCGATCGTGTGCGGCGGAATGATGCGGGTCGGCCGAGCGAAGCTCGCCGCCGCGGTATCCAATGCCGGCGGACTTGGCATCATGACGGCACTTTCATTGCCCACGCCCGATGAAGTGATCAAGGAAGTCGTGCTTTGCCGCACCATGACTAACCAGCCGATCGCAGTGAATCTCACCATCCTGCCCACCATTACGCCGGTGCCCTATGAGGATTACGCTCGGGCTATCGTCGCAAGCGGGGTGAAGATCGTCGAGACCGCAGGCAACAATCCGCAGCGCGTCATGCCGATCTTCAAGGAGGCCGGGATCAAGGTGATCCACAAGTGCACATCCATTCGGCATGCGAAGAAGGCCGAGACGCTCGGCTGCGACATCATTAGCATTGATGGTTTCGAGTGCGCCGGCCACGTCGGCGAAGACGACGTACCGAACATGTTGCTGCTTCCGCTCGCCGCCGAACAGCTCTCAGTCCCTTTCATCGCCTCCGGCGCCCTCGGCAACGGCCGTCAGCTCGCCGCCGCGTTGGCCTTGGGTGCCGACGGCATCAACATGGGTACGCGCTTCCTCGCCACCCAGGAGTGCTGGATACACGACAACGTCAAGCAGGCGCTGGTGCGAGGCACCGAGCTCGACACGCAGATCGTCTTTCGGCGCCTGCGCAACTCCTCGCGCCTGTTCAAGAACGCCATCACTAAGGAGCTGGTCGCGCTCGACGCCGACCCGACCAAGACGTTCGAAGACATGAAGCACTTGGCCGCGGGTTCACGCTCGCCCGCAGTGTTCGAGAAAGGCGAACTCGATGCCGGCACCTGGAGTTCCAGCGGGGTGATGGGCTTGATTCACGACGTACCCACTTGCGCGGAGCTGATCGAGCGCATCGTCGCCGACGCGACAGAGATCATCCGCAAGCGCTTGTCTGCAGTGGTGGCGGATTGATCGGGAATAGGCGGCTGGGGTCTGGCTTTGCCTTGTGCCAACGTTCAGCTCGCGTTAATCTCATTCTGGTTTAGAAGGGATCAGATATCATCGAGCGTAGACGATACGCATAAGCCCAGAAAACCTGTCACGCGTGGCTTTGCGCTGAAGTATTGAGAACAGGGAGATGGAGATGACAGAGAGCGGAATGTACGTTTACGTGTCCCAACAGGGCGCGCGTCAAATATCGGTGTACCGCATGTCGTTAAGCGGCGAATTGACCAAGATTCAGGATCTCTCGGTCACCGGCAAGGCCATGCCGATGGCAGTGAGCCCGGACCGTCGTTTTCTTTTCATTGCGTTGCGCACGGAGCCTTATTCGATCGCGAGTTTCGCGATCGACGGTGCGAACGGCACGCTGACTCCTCTTGGAGACGCGGCCGCGCCCAACAGCGCTCCCTACATCAGTACTGATCGCACGGGTCGGTTCCTGCTCGGCGCGTACAATCCTGATGCGGAACCGGCCGGCCGCCGCACCGGGTGGATCAGCGTCAGCGCAATCGGTCCGCATGGCCACGTCCAGCCCCCGCATCAGGTCATACGAACACCACCCAAGACGCATTCGATCCTGCCGGACCCTTCGAACCGATTCGCCTTCGCTGCGAGCTGCGATGGAGATGCGATAGTGCGCTACGCCTTCGACGCGGCGACCGGCTTGCTGAATCCCGAACCGCTGCCGCCGGTGCACGTCCAGCCCAAGGCGGGACCGCGGCACTTCGCGTTTCATCCGAACTACCGGTACATGTACCTGCTGAACGAATACGACGGATCCCTCTACAGCTACAGCTACGACGCACACAGCGGCGCGCTGTCAGAGATCCAGGTATCGAGCACCGTTCCCCCGGACTTCGACAAGCAGCGTATCGTGCGCGCCGCAGACATCCACCTCACTCCGGACGGGAGGTGGCTGTACGCTTCGGGTCGCCATCCACTAACGCTCGCTATATTCAGCGTCGATGCAACAACGGGTCGCGTCACTCCCGCTGGCCACGTTCCCGTTGCGAAGGAGCCGCGCGGGTTCAACATTGATCCGTTTGGACGGCACCTGATCGCGGCGGGACTGCAGGCCAATACGCTGACTTCGTACAGGATCGATTCCGGCACCGGTGCTTTGACCAAGATTGCGGAGTACCCGACAGCGGACGGCCCGAACTGGATCGAGATCGTCAGGCTACCGTGAACGCAATGCCCTAACTGCGCCCTTCGGCCATTGTCGGTGTCCTGACTCCGAGCAAACAGAAATCTATCAGCTCTTCCTCGCGGTCGCACCGCTCGAATCGTGTAGCCGCTTTCTGGCATCATGTCGAATGCGTACTCCCGGCCAAAAGGCGATCTTCCCGGTTACATTTGGATTGCGTCTCTTATGGTCGTAAAACCGCGCGTTGTGCTGCGTTAGGTATTCACCTACTATGCCGCTTGGATGACTGCCGGTGCGCGCATCGCGCGTAATCTCAGTCCCCGTTTCTTTGGCGTAACCCGGTGCGCCTTTTACGAAAGGTAGCGCATATGAATAGTCTTCATTGCAATTCTTCTTGGTTTTCTCTTCTCTCCAATAAACTTTTTCTGCATATGGCAGTGTCGGCCTCGTTAGCCATGGCCGCTTTCACCAGCATCGCGGCCGACCTATCATTTCCGTCGAAGCCAGTGCGATTGATCATCGGCTACCCTCCGGGCGGATCGGCCGACATTACCGCGCGGCTGATGGCCCAACGGCTTTCAGAGCGGCTCGGCCAGTTGTTCCTTGTCGAAAGCCGGCCGGGAGGTGGAACCAATATTGCCACCGAGGCAGTCGTGCGCGCACCGGCGGACGGCTACACGCTGCTTCTGGTTGCACCGGCGAACGCGATCAACGTGAGCCTCTACGAAAAGCTTAACTACAGTTTCAGTCGCGACATCGTGACGATTGCGGGGCTCATCCGTTTCCCAAATGTTATGGAGGTGAATCCTTCGATTCCCGCCAAAACGGTTCCGGAATTCATCGCGCACGCCAAGGCCAATCCGGGCAAACTCAACATGGCGTCGTCAGGTAACGGATCGACAATCCATGTGTCCGGCGAACTGTTCAAGATGATGACCGGCATTAGCATGACTCACGTTCCATACAAGGGCAGCGCCCCCGCACTCACCGATATGATCGGCGGTCAGGTACAGGTGATGTTCGACAATGTGCCCACGTCCCTCGAGTTCATCAAGGCCGGCAAGTTGCGGCCATTGGCAGTGACGACCGTGGCACGCTCGGCGGTATTGCCGGACTTGCCTGTCGTTGCCGATTTCGTACCTGGCTATGAAGCAAGCTCGTGGTATGGCATCGGTGCGCCCAAGGGCACAAGCGCCGAAATCGTCGGCAAGCTTAACAAGGAAATAAATGCGATTCTTGCAGAGCCCAAGATGAAGGCCCGCTTTGCCGAACTCAGTGCTTCGCTGCTTGGGGGTTCGTCGGCGGATTTCGGTAAACTTGTCGCCGACGAGACTGAGAAATGGGCAAAGGTAGTCAGGTTTTCCGGCGCGAAAGCAGACTGACAGAAGCTGGCAGAAAGTGGTGGAGATTGTCGGTAATAAACAGGATTTTTGCGTGCTCGGTTATCGCAGTTAGAGAAACCGTCGCAAATGGCGGCTTTGTATTGAGATGACAGGCAGCAAAGGGTCTATTGTGTTGAAAAACTCGGTTTTGCATAGACGCCAATTTCTAGCGTGGACGCATTGCAGTCGATTATTGCCCCGAAGAATAATTCGAGGATTGAACAGGTGAGCCATGGATGCACGCAGGAGTAAATTACGATCCCTTCCGCATCCAGAAAGCCACAATGTCGCTATGGGCCTGGAATTTTTCGGTTGGTCTCAAAAATGGACTTTTTCAACAGAATAGGCCGGTTACGGTAAGCCCGCTTGTTGGTGAAGTCCTTCGCGTTCGGGGCGATCTGCTTGAGCACTTCTTTCTGATTCCTGTAGGCACTATCGCCATACATCCGCGTTTCCTTGCCGTGCAGCAGGTTGGGCAGTTGCTGGCTGTCATGAACATTGGCCGCAGTGATACTGGCGCTGTGAACCAGCCCGCTCGCACTATCAACACCGATGTGTACTTTCATACCGAAATACCACTGATTGCCTTTCTTGGTCTGGTGCATTTCGGGGTCGCGCGCCTTGTC
>CANKUB010000200.1 GCA_947486575.1 Betaproteobacteria bacterium
CCATTTGCTTGTCGCGTAACGGAATTTCTTGCCCAACTCCGGATGCTCGATGTCGGTAACACTGCCGCGCGCTTCCCAGTGCTCGTCAACAGCGTTTTCGTCTGGCTTGCGCAGCGGCGCAACCAGCAAACCGGCTTCCTGCATTTCGCGCCACGGGAAATTCTCGTAAGAGAATGCGCGCACAAAACGCTGCATCGCTTCCAGACCTTCGTCGCGCTTGCCGGTGGTGGGGCCGGTGCCTGGCACGAAGCGCCCACCCTTGGGCGCGCCTGCCGCTTGCGGACTAAAGCCCTCGGACAAGCCGTATTTTTCGAGTATCTTGAAAAACCGCTCAGCATCGTCCGGCCGGTTGCCGAGATTGGCCATCACCCAGCGTCCATCCTTGGTGTGCACGATGGTGGGCGCAGGCGAAACGCCTTCGCGCGCATGGCGGCACGTCTGGCGCTGCACCACCGCGTGGCGCATCACCCAGGACATCAGGTCAACTTCCGTCGAAACCGCCACCGATTGATGCACGGCACACGATAGTTGCTGCCCTTTGCCGGTGCGAAAGCGATACAACATCGCCGCCATGATGGACATGGTGAGCTGTTCACCCGCGATGTGATAGGCATGCCACATCTGCGGTGCAATCGGCGGCAAATCGTATTTGCCGTCAGGGCCGGGATCGTAGCCGCAATTCATCATCACACCGCCCATGGCGAGGTGAATGAGGTCCGACCCTTTGAAATGCGACCATGGGCCATCATCGCCAAACGGCGTGACACGCGCGTGGATCAGTCGCGCGGTATCCGGTTTCAGCCCCAGGCCTTCGAGGTAATCCTTGGGCGTGGATTCGAGCAGAATGTCCGCACTATCCAGCAGTTCGCGAAACTTGGCGCGGTCGCCTTCCTGCTTGAGATCGAGCACCACGGAGCGTTTGCCGCGGTTGTATTGCCAGAAAAAAAGCGAACCGTTCGGATCCGGCTTGTCCTGATAAAACGGCCCGATAGTGCGCGTGCTACTACCACCGGGCGGCTCCACTTTGATCACATCTGCGCCGAGCCCAGCCAGCGTCAAGCCGCAGTATTCGGCCTGTTCATCGGCCAGTTCAATCACGCGTATGCCCGCGAGTGAAGGCGCTCCTTTTTTCGTGACGGAACCAGCGCTTGTGCTTTGTGCTGCCATGGTATTCATCCCTTCAAACGTAACAGTGGGGTTCATGACGAGAGATGCGTGCGTAACTGTAACCATATGCCAATTACGCATAGCGCAATTTGCTGTTCCTCCCAAGAACAGCAGGCGTGCAGCTTACACGTACATGGCAATGGCGAAAAGCCGACTTCGATCACCTGTGCACACATCATCGCGTAAGCGATTGTGGCGTCCCGGCTTGTGATCTTGTATTCTTGACGCCCGTTGCGTTCGCGAATTGGACTCCGCGACGTTCTGCATTGCATATCAAGTAAAGGAGTAGCCGATGCATGGATCATTGGAAGATTTAACGGTGGAAGTTGACATGTGCGCACCTGGATGGGAGCGTATCGTCGACAAAAGCCCGCCGGTAGAACTGTGTGCGCAAGACATCATTTTCGGAGAAGGCCCGGTATGGGATAAAAAGAACCAGCGTCTGGTGTTTGTAGACATCATTGGCGACACCATCTGGAGCTGGAAACCGGGCGTGGGCAAAGAGGCGTTACTAACGCCCTCGGTCAAAGCCAACGGTCTCGCGCTAGACCTTGAAAACCGCATCGTCGTTGCGGGTTGGGGCGGACGCACCGTATTCCGGCAAGAGCATGACGGCTCATGGAAAACCCTCGCCGACCAATGGCAAGGCAAAAAACTTAATACGCCCAACGACATCGTAGTGAAATCCGACGGCTCGATCTGGTTTACCGATCCCCCGGGCGGCATGTACAACGTTGGCATGGTCGGCCCTGACGTGCAGCGTTATCTTGAATCGCAGCCGGTGTTTCGCATCGCGCCCGATGGCAAAACGCTGTCCATCATTACCGAAGACACGGTGTATCCGAACGGACTGTGTTTCTCGCCCGACGAAAAAATACTTTACGTGAATTGCAGCCGTGAGCGGTTGATTCGCGCCTACGACGTGAAGCCGGATGGCACGGTCGGCCCAAAGCGCGTTTTTTACCAATACACCGGCCCGGAACGTGGCGTGCCCGATGGCATGAAATGCGATGTAGCAGGTAACGTGTGGTGCACCGCGCCCGGCGGCATCTGGGTGCATGACCCGTCAGGCAAGCCCATCGTGCGTATTAAAACGCCTGGGCATCACCCCACCAATATTGCGTTTGGCGACGACGACTGGAAGACGATGTACGTCACCAACATTGGCTCGGTAACGCGCTTCCGTTTGAACATCGCCGGCGTGCCGTCGCGCTGAGAGGAGAACAAAAATGACCTGGAAATTTGAATTAGTAGCCGGCCCGTTCAAAGGTCGCACCGGCGGCCTGGCGTGGGATGGCAAAGGCATGCTGTGCAGCGCGGTGCTCGAAGAGCGCGTAGTGCGTTTTGATCCAGCCACCAGCAAGACGGACAACTTCCGCCGCTGGACGGGTCGCGTGAATGGCCTGGCCGTAGCAAAAGACGGCTCCGTCTTCGGCGCGCAGGAAGGCGGCCGCCGCGTGATTCAGTTTTTGAATGACGGTAGCGCAGCGCCTATTACCGAGTTTCTCGAAGGCGAACGCAACAATCAGCCCACCGACGTAGCCGTAGACAGCAAAGGCCGCGTGTGGATCGCCGATGCCTACAACGCGCAAGCGCCCTACGGCCCGCCCACTGCACCGATGCTGCCGCATGCGTCCGTACTGCGCGCCGACCCGCAAGGCCCCGGCAACTACCGGCTGAACCGCGTGACGCACGACACCACTGGGCCGCAAGCCATGTTGTTATCAGCCGATGAAAAGACCCTTTACGTTGCGGATGGCGACGCGGAGCGTGGTGACGTTTGCCAGCTTTTGTCGTATCAAATCAACGAACACGGCAGCGTGGGCCATCACGGGAAAGTGCTGCTCAATTTTCAGTTCGGCGAACGCGGTATCGCAGGCCTTTGTCTGGACAGCGACGGCAACATCATCGCCTGCATGGGCTGGAAAAAAGGCGGCAGCGGCGCCAACATTGTCGTTGTCTCATCCGGCGGTACCATTCTCGAAACCCACGAAGCGCCTGCAGACCTGCCGATGCGATGTGCGTTTGGCGATGGCGACCTGGGCAGCCTTTATGTTTCGGCTGGCGATGGTGGCCTGTACCGCGCAAAGGGTATTGGGCGGCGCGGATTTAAACGTTAGCGAATAACGTCAAGCTACAGTGTTCAACAGGGCTCTTCGCCGCAGACTACTGCGGCGTGAGCCCGGCATCTTTCGCCACCTGGGCCCAGCGTTTAGTTTCGGATGCTATAAACGCAGAGAATTCCGCCCGGCTGGTCGGCGCAACCTCCACCACCACGTCGTTAAGTCGCTGCTGCACATCGCGCGCCTGCAGCACTTTCGTAATGTCCGCATGCAGTTTGGCCAGCACAGGCGCAGGCACGCCGGCGGGGGTGCATACGCCATACCATGAAGTCACTTCGTAACCCGTCAAGCCCGCTTCTACCATGGTCGGCACTGACGGCAACTGCGCCGCGCGCTTGAGACTGGTTACCCCCAACGCGCGCATGCGACCGGACTGCACCGGCGCCATGACCGCTGGAATATTGCTGATGCCAACCGGCACTTGTCCGCCCATCAAATCCGCCAGCGCGGGGGCCGCCCCCTTGTAGGCAACATGCACGATGTCGGTTTTGGTCATGGTTTTGAAGAGTTCCATCGACAAGTGCGGTGAAGCCCCCACACCCGAGGAACCGTAACTCAATTTGCCTGGATTGGCTTTGGCATAGGCGATGAATTCGGCAAGGTTTGCCGCCGGAAGCGCGGGATGAACGACCAGCGCGCTGGCTGTGGTACCAATGCGTGTCACCGGCTCAAAATCACGCAGCACATCATAGGACAATTTGGCGTAGAGCGACGCTGCAATAGCATTGGACGCAATATTGCATTGAAACAACGTGTAACCATCGTTTGCTGCACGGGCAGCAATACCGGCCGCGAGCGTGCCACCTGCACCGGAACGGTTATCCACGACCACTTGTTGCAACCAAAGTTTACTGAGACGATCCGACAACAAACGCCCCACGAGATCCGGAGAGCCGCCTGCGGGGAACGGAACGATATAGCGTACGGGCTTGGTTGGGTAAGTCTGCGCCGTAGCCGCACCAGCACTCCAGAGCACCAGGGCCACGGCCCCCAGATATTTCATAACAGACATAACATTTTCTACAGGTTAAAACTTCAAATTCTGTGACTTGATAACTTTCATCCATCGCGCCTGTTCATCGCGCATGCGGCGTGTTAGCTCTTCGGGCGTCGACGGTGTTGCTTCCGCACCCTGCGCAAGCAGGGGCTCGGCAATACTGCGATCGTGGAGTACACGGTGCAGCTCCGCATTGATGAAATCCACCATCGTGCGGGACATGCGGGCGGGACCAAACAAGGCGTACCAAGTCGTGTATTCGAAACCCGGCAAGCCCGACTCGATCATCGTAGGAACCTGTGGCATAAGCGGCGTACGCTTGGCACCAGCCATTGCGATCGCCTTGAGTCTGCCGGAATTCAGATGTGGCCGTGCAGCCGGATAATTGCCAAAGCAAAAAGTAACTTCGCCACTGAGCAGCGCCACAATGGCGGGGCCGCCCCCCTTGTATGGCACATGTATACCTTTGACCCCGGTCATGGAATTGAGCATCTCGACCGCAAAGTGATGCCCGCCTCCCGTGCCACTGGATGAAAAAGTCAGCTTACCGGGATTTGCACGCGCCATCGCAATCACATCCTGCACCGTATTTACCGGCAGGGATACCTGAGCAACCAGAAATGCAGGCAACAAGGTTGCCAGACCTACGGGCGTGAAATCCTTGTACGGGTCATAGCCCGCCGGGTTAATCACCAATGGCGTGCTGACCATTCCAGCGCCGGTCGATAGAAATAGCGTGTAGCCATCCGGCAGCGCCTGCGCCACCATCTGGTGTGCTATGACACCACCGCCGCTACCGCGGTTATCCACGACGACGGGCTGCCCCCATGCTTTGGTAAAACTCGCGGCAATAGGGCGCGCCACGGCGTCTGTGCCGCCACCAGGGGGAAACGGCGCGATGAGGCGTATGGGCTTCATCGGATAGGAGCGTGCCGCATCTTGCGCCAAGGCAAGTGATGTTGCCGCCAGCCCCAAAAGCACGGTTGCAAGCGCCGCCATCACTGCTGAATTTGATTCCGCAAGGCTCGATTCAATCAACGTCGTCCCCAGTGGATTGGCTGCCGATAGAAAAATATCATAAGTTATTGTTTTTATTATTTATTTTACGCTTCCGCAGTTTGCGCGCGCTTCATGGCCCGCGCTTTGTAAGCGTCCTTCGCAGTACAGACCGCCGCCCAGTCGAGCGTGCGCCTTGCGAAGTCGTTTTCGTATTTATCAACAACTTTGCCGTCCAGCATGCCCACCGCCTCACCGTCATCGGTCAACCGATCGAATTCAGCGATCACCATGCTCGCCCAGGTAATTTCATCCGCCGTCGGCGACAAACCTTTTACCAGCGGTTCAATAAAATTAGGATGCAGCGCGCCGGCATGATGCACGCCTGCGGCGTGTAGTGCAGCTGCCTGCTGCGTGGCCTGATCGCTTTGATCCACGCGCCCTGACGGGTTTGGCACGAACACGCCACCCGTCGGTTCAATATCCAGAGCCATCGCCGCCAGCGCAACGTTGGCCTGTGGGAACGCATACTGATCAAAACTCGCAAACATTTCGATGCCGAGATTGACCGCCATGTCGTAGCCGCCACCCCCGCCCACCGAACGCAGTTTGCGTGGCGTCGCGGTCAGGAATTCGTAGATGTTCACTGCACCCAATGCAGACTCAATCATCGGGTACAACTCAATCGTGCCCGGCGGAATGCCCCGCTCTTTTTCGAGTTTCAAAATGATCTCATGCACGCGGCGATATTCGGCTGCCGATTCGGTTTTGGGAAGCATGATGCGATCCACACCGGGCCACACCGCGTAGGGCAAATCGGCATCGACAAACGGCTTGTTGATGCGCACGTAAATCGACGCGCCGCCCTTGCTGGCCTTTGCTATCGATTCGCGGATCAGCGTTCGGCAGCGCTGCTTTTCAGCAGGCGCGATGGAATCCTCAATATCAAGAATGTAGGCATCGCCACCCCGGGTCCAGGCCTTATCGATGAAGCGCGGATTGGTGGGGGTGACGAACATCACGCAGCGGGCGACTCTGTTATTCATGGTCTATTCCACACAGTTAGGTCGTAAGCCAACACTGTCGTGCCCGTGCAGGCGGGAATGACAGGAAGGAAAGAATATTGGCGATTGAATTTTCATTCTGGCAGCTATTGGTGTGCCTTGGCCTTGGCTTCATCACGCGCCTTAACCCGGTGCGCCCACTTGAGATAAAGCTTCGCACGCAAATCCACCGGCACATCGATCATTTTGCCGTCAATCGGCACGGACGCCATGCCGCGTTTGATGCCTTCCGCGAAAACGTCGATGACTTTTACGTAGTAAGCGGCCTCTTCCGTAGTCGGGCAAAACCCTGCGTTGCAATGTTTAACCCATGAGGCGTACGCGCACACCGCACCCTTGAAACCGGTATCGCGTGCGATACGCACGGCTTTTTTCACCGTGTCATCATCTACATTCGCTTCTGTCAGGCTCAGTGGATAACTCATACCCAATGCCTGCCCGCCCACGGAAGTCGCCACGGTGATCAACTGTGACTTGATGTACTCCAGCGGATCAAACGTCAGCGTGGGCGTTGTCTGCATGCCAAGGTTTTTGCACAACGCCTGTTCATTGATATAGAACACGCCGAATCGTTCACTGACGCGGGCGATTGCCAACGCGTGCCATACCGCACCTGCGGTATCAACCTCAACGTCGATTTCCAGCGTGCCGCTGGTGATACCCCGATTGACTTCCAGCGCGTCCAGGCATTTCACCGCGACCGTTATGTCTTCTGCGCTGACAACCCCTTTCAGCACAACGCCCGCGATACCGGCAAACACCGTCGCTTCCAGTTCTGCGGCAGCGCTGTCGCGGTTTACCCGCACGAAAACATCCGCGCCACCGCGGGCTGCCGCGTGTATCGCCGCAGGCATGCGGGCCTTCA
>CANKUB010000201.1 GCA_947486575.1 Betaproteobacteria bacterium
CGCTTCGGCTACGCAAACATCCGCGCGGACCGAAAGTGCATGCAAAGAAAGGTTACGTATCTCAAAGCTCGGCCCAACGACACGTAGCAACCTCTCGCGTCCTCAAGGACGGCAAAATTAAATGACCTTGAAAGGGCTGCCCTTAAGGGCCCCTTCGGCTCTGGTGTTCGTATGCTCCCTTGGTTGTTAGGGACGGATCTGCCGTCCATTGATGTAGAGATTGCTGCTTTGTAAAATATTGAGTAAAAACAAATAGTTATGATGAATTTTTGCTATTGAGGTCGGCGGTGTAGTAATTCCGAAATCCAATGTTGAATTGAAGTGGCTCAAGTCGCCATCGTCAGGAATGTCAATCATGCTGAATCTGAAAATACCTTGCGTTCTCATGCGCGCCGGCACATCGCGCGGCCCGTTTTTTCTGCGTGAATGGCTGCCGGACGGCGACGCGGCCAGGGATCAGGCCTTGATTGGTGCGATTGGCGCGTCGGACCCGTTGCAGCTGGATGGCGTGGGTGGTGGCAGCACCCTCAACAGCAAAGTGGCCATTGTGTCGAGATCGAGCCGTCCTGATTGCCAGGTCGACTATTTGTTCGCGCAGGTCGGCGTAGGCCATCAATCAGTGGATACGCGCCCGAATTGCGGCAATATGCTTTCCGGTGTGGTGCCGTTTGCGATTGAGCAGGGATTGATCGCCGCGCAACAAGGGCAAACCACTGCGCGTGTGTTTAACGTCAATACCGGCGCAAAAATCGACGTGACAGTGTGTACGCCGGAGGGCCGGGTAACTTACGATGGTGATGCCCGCATTGATGGTGTGTCCGGTACTGCAGCGCCGATATTGCTCAACTTTCTCGATGCGTGGGGCGCTGTGACCGGCAAGTTGTTTCCGACGGGTAACCGCATCGACAGGATTGACGGCATCGACGTGACGTGTATCGATGCCGCCATGCCGCTGATGATGTTGCGTGCATCTGATCTTGAGCTGGGCGGGCGCGAGCGTCCGGCCGAGCTGGATGCCAATGTACAATTGCTGGCGCGTATTGAAAGCCTGAGGCTATTGGCGGGTGAGCGCATGGGATTGGGCGATGTTTCCAATAGCGTGGTGCCAAAACCGGTGCTGGTAAGCGCTGGTGACGGTCCGCTTAGCATCACGTCGCGTTACTTCACACCACGCCGCTGTCATTCCTCGCACGCGATGACCGGGGCGATTGGCGTCGCGACAGCTTTCGCGTTGCCCGGTACTGTGGCCAGCGGCACGCCTAAGGTGGCTGGCAAGCACCCGTTGGTCGTGCTGCACCCGGGTGGCCAGATTGATGTCGAGGTTGAGATCGAAGGTGAGGGGCAGGCCGCAGAGATAAAGCGCGCTGCGCTGGTTCGTACGGCGCGCAAGATTCTGCAGGGCGAAATGACGTTGCCGGGTTACGTGTTTCCACCCACGGCGCTGTCGTCTGTGCAAGACTACCAAGTTGACGCGAAGGCGGCGTTACCGTTCCCCGCCAAGGGAATTCAAATCATCGTGCCCACCAGCGCCGGTGGCGGCAATGACACCATGGCGCGAGCGCTGGCACGCAAGCTGGGACCGCTGTTGGGGTGCGCGGTGACGGTAGACAATCGCGCGGGTGCCAATGGCGGCATCGCCAGCGAGTATGTGGCAGCCGCGCGGCCCGATGGTCATACGCTGTTGTTTGGCTACATCGCCACACATGGTATTAATCCCGCATTGCAGACGCTACGCTATGACCCGCTAACCAGTTTTTCGCCGGTGGGGCTGGTGGGGCGTTCGCCGACTTTGCTGGTGGTGAATGCCGACCTGCCAGTGCATAGCGTGCAGGAACTGACGCTGTTGCTGCAAGCGCGACCTGGCTACTTCAGTTACGCGTCGGCGGGTGAAGGTACCGTGCCTCATGTCGCCGCGGAGTTATTCAAACTGCAAACGGGTGTCGCCATGACGGGCCGCGTCTACCCCGGCGCCGCGCCGGCAATTGCCGATATTGCGCGGGGCAATCCGCAGGTCATGTTTCCCAGTTTATTTACCGCACAGCCCTACCTGCGTAGCGGCAGGTTGCGCGCGTTGGCGGTGGCAGCAGCAACAAGGCTGCCCGCGTATCCCGAACTTTCAACACTTGCGGAAGCGGGCATGGCGGGCTTCGATCTGTCTCAGTGGTATGCGCTGTTTGCACCTGCAAAGACGCCGAGCCCGATAGTGGAGCAGTTAAACCTTGCGCTCAATGCGGTATTGCAGGATCCGGAAATCGTTGCTGGCTTCGCTGCCGAAGGAACGCAGGTCGGGGTAGGGACTGCCTTGAGCCTGGGCGACCTTTTGCGGGAAGAGCAAAGCAAGTGGCGGTCAGTGGTTCAGCAGCTGGGATTGCGCATAGAGGCACCGGGAGTTGATTAGACCGCAGGCGCGACATTACATCCGCCATACTGCAACGCGCTAACGCCATTGTCAACTCTGGGGTAAACTGCCCGACGGCGTTTTAACGATCTTTCGCCGAGGCGCGCAGCCGCCAGCAAATACTTACCCCGGCAAGACTATTCGAACAAGGAGCAGCAAATGAAACTGATGTTTTTTGATGATTTCAAAATGGGCGTTGTCAAAGGTCAGGACGTGGTCGATGTGTCAGCGGTGGTGAAAGACATTCCGCACACGTCGCCCAACGGGCTCATGGTGGGCCTGATTGAACGCTTTGGTGACTATCGCAAGAAGCTTGAGGATGCCGCCGCGAATGGCGTCGGCATTCCGCTCGCCAAAGTGCGTATTCGCCCGCCACTGCCATCGCCCGGCAATATGGATTGCATGGCGGTGAATTACATGGAAGACGGCACGCGCAAAGAGCCCGCGCCGATCAATGCGTTTCACAAGGCTGCGAACGCGGTGATCGGCAATGGTGACACCATGGTGTTACCCGACGTGCCTGCTACCGTATTTGAGGGCGAGGCGGAGTTTGCGGTGATCATCGGCAAGAAGGCAACGAACGTAAAGGCCGCTGATGCCATGCAACACGTGTTTGGCTACATGAACTTCATTGACGGCTCTGCGCGCGGTTTGCCGCCACCGGGCAATGTGTTCTTTCAGATGAAATCACGCGATACCTTCGCGCCGATTGGCCCCTATATTGTGACGGCTGACGAAGTGTCCGATCCACACAAGCTGGCGATCAAGCTCTGGAACAATGGCGTGCTGATGCAAAATTTCAACAGTGATGATATGGCGCACAAGATTCCGCGCTGTATCGAGTGGTTGAGTTCCATCCACACGTTGTCGCCGGGCGACATCGTTGCCACCGGCACCAACCATCGCGGCCTCAATCCGTTCATGGATGGCGATACCATTGAACTGGAGACCGAAAAACTCGGGCGTCTCACGTTCAAGGTGCGTGACGATTTCAAGCGAACCTGGGCGCGTATTACCCGCCTGCAGCACGCGGAAGCCAAGCAGGAAGGCGCGCATACGCCACAAACTGGCGGCAAGTACACGCCGATGAAGTAAGCACGACAACTCGCTAAAATCAATAGCGCCTTCTCCCTAGCGGTGGAAGGCGTTTTTTCTGATATCGAATATTCAGATTCATGGTTAGCAAGTCTTGAATGTTCGCAAGATTTCTATCGAAATAGCCAACGAACTATCGGTGAAACTGCATATTCGGGTTTCGCCACGTACCGTACGCAAGTACATGCCGAGGGCGCCGACCGGGCAACCCCATGGCGACCAGCGCTGGTCGACGTTCCTTAAGAACCCTGCAAAAGTGATTCTGGCGTGTGATTTATTGCGGTCACGGCGACTTTCTGAATGCTCTACGTATTCGTGGTCATCGAGCACGGTAGCCGCAGATTGAAGCACGTCGCTGTCACGGCGCACTCGAGCGCAGATTGGGCCCTACAGCGACTGCGAGAAGTCGTTGGCGAGGACAATACAGATCGTTAGCTACTTCATGATCGAGACAGTATTTTCGCCAAGTGCCAGGATGAATCGATCAAGGCTTTGGGCTTGCGTGTACTAAAATCACCGCTGCGATTGCCCAAGGCAAATTCGATTTGCGAAAGAGCCATCGGCACGATACGGCGTGAATGCCTTGACTGGCTAATTCCGATGACGGAGTCGCATTTGCGTGAAATTCTGAAAACCTGGTTAGATCACTACAACGGCGGACGACCGCACAGCAGTTTGGGTCCTGACGTGCTGGGCCCACCGAATACTGTAGTGACAATCGCGAAACCATCAAACTCCCGCCATCGGCGAGGGGGGGGCGTTGCCGTACGCTCGAAATCTGTGTTTGGTGGCCTGCACCATGAGTATTCGCTAGTGCCAGCTATCGCGTGAGCGACGGTGGATTCCCTTGAAATCGCGTGACGTTGATTTTTGCGGAGTACAATGGTGCGCCATTTGAGATCTTCGCTGGCGCTGATCTCATTGACCGGCGAGCCCGGCCATTGTTCAAAGCGCTCCAGACCGTCGCGGCATTCTTGAAGTTCCGTTGTATTCAGTAGCTGAAGCGGCGACAGGAATCCGTCGTGCTTCCAGCGTGCAATCTGTTCCCGGGTTAATGCGCTCATGGTAGTATCGCTGCGGATGATTGTATTTAAAATGCCAATAAAAACAAATACTTACAGTTGCATGGTATTAGGCGCTGCATGCGCCATCAGGCTGCCCGCGTCAGTGCTACTTTCCAACTGCCAGACCGTATCAATTAACGCCTGCGCTAGCACGCCCGATTGCCCGTAGTCGCACAAGGTGTGCAGCTTGGCTTCGAGTTGCGCGTCGGTCATGGGATTGGCAAGACTGCCGCGCGCGGCGTCAATAGCGGCAGTCAGTGAGAAACCATCGGCATAGGTCACCCGCAGATTTGCGCTGTCGATACTCATGCTGGCGTTGTTGCTGAAGGCGAGTTTCGCGCCGAGTGCTCGTACACGACTGTCGGCTACGGCGTCGTCGCTGAATTCTGCCAGCCCTGCACGCTGTCGCGTGAGCACCACGCCCACCGTGTGTTGTGCGCTCACTTGTGATTGACGACCGTTGCTGACTTCGGGCCTATCGGTGCGTTGCCGCAGCAGCGAATGGCCAGTTACTTCCATATGCTCAATACCTTCAGTGCCGCGTGCCATGAAGTCTGGCCGCGAGGCGATTTCCAGGCAGGCGTCGATCACCGGGTTCAGCACCACGCCACACGGATACGGCTTATAGGTGTTGCACTGCAATTGCCACCGTTGCGGCGTCTCGCCGTCAAGCGCAGCCCAATTAACGCTATCGCTCACCACTTTCAAAAAACCAAAGGCGCCTTCGAGGGGCGCAGCCGGGCCTTCGAAGTTGGCTTGTGCCAGCAGTGCCGACAGCAGGCCGTTGCGCGCGGCATTGCCCACGCTGATGCTCTTGGCTGAACTGCCCAGCGTTTCAACCAGCCCTGCGGACTGCGCGGCAGCATTGCCGAAAGCCCACACGATCTGCTGTTCGGTCAGGCCCAGAATTTTTGCCGTTGCCGCAGCAGCGCCAAACACACCGCAGGTGGATGTGATGTGCCAGCCGCGCGCGTAGTGGCCCGGCGAAATGGCATTGGCAATGCGGCACTCGATCTCGATGCCCGCGATAAACGCCAGCAGAAATTCCGTCCCCGTCACGACGCGGGTTTGCGCCAGCGCAAACAGGGCGGATGCCACCGGCGCGGTGGGATGCACGATAGTCGGGATATGGGTGTCGTCATAGTCATACACATTGGCTGCCATGGCGTTTATCGCGGCCGCATGCAGACTGTCGACGCGTTCGCGGCGGCCCACCAGCGATGCCGTGCCACCGCTGGCACTGACACTGGAGAAGGGCTGCATCACACGCAGTGCTTTTTCAATGGTTGGGTCGTTGGCCGCTGCCAGTGCTACCGCGAAGTAGTTGACGAGCGAACGCAAGGCTTCATGGCGCACGGCGGCCGGGATATCGCGCCATTGAAGGCCAGTGACCCACTGCGCGAGGCGAGCGGTACGTGCGTCTTGAGTCAAATCAGGCTTTACAACTTGCGTGCGATGAATTGACGTCGCAGCGTCTGGATTAGGCCCACTTTAACCGTTCAAGAATGGCGCGTCCCATCACCCAATCCTGGTCTTGCGCGGAGAGGAAATCCAGCATTTCGGTGAAATGCGTGATGCGTTGGCGGTAAGTGGCTTTGTCAAAGGCGTTGGTAATGTCGGTGCCCCAGTAGCAGCGACGCGGGCCGAAGGCGTCGAACAGCATTTTGATCGGCGGCGTCATGTCTCGAAACGGATACGCGTCACGCGAATAGGTGGGCGCAGATGAAAGTTTTACCGATACGTTCGGGTACTTCGCCAGCATCAGCGTGTGTTTGATGACTTCCGTAAACTTGCCGTCAACTACCGCCGGGTTCGCCAGTGACATGCCCATGTGATCGGCGATGAGTTGCAGACCCGGATGCCGTTCGGCGATGCGCGCCATGGCAGCGCCTTGTTCGCTGGCGAGAAACATCACCGGCAAGCCCGCCTTTTCAGCGGCGGGCCAAAACCAATCCGCGCTGCCGTCGGACAGCATGGCGATGTCCTTGCTCAGGAACGTCACCCGCACACCGAGCATGCCCGGCTGCTCGCGCCATTTGGGCAACAGCGCCGCCGACTTGGGATTGCGCAGTGTAATGCGGCCCATCACGCCGAAGCGCGTGGGATAACGCCGTGCGGCCTCTAGCGCGTAATCGTTGCGGTCGCCGGGCCACGATGGCGGCACGATCACCACACGATCAACGCCAGCCTCGTCCATCATCGATAGCAGCTTTTCGATGGAGAACGGCTCCGGCATCTGCGGTTTCATGCCGGGCACCCACGGCCATTCAGGGGTGGAGGCTTTCCAGAGATGGACTTGAGCATCGACAATCATGCGTTTGGCGGCAGGCGGCGTGGTGATGCAGCCCTGGGTGGCGAGCGCTGCGCTGGCACCCAGTGTCGCTCCGACAAAGTGGCGGCGTGTGATCATGAGTGGTGCCTCCCGCTACAATAACCTATTGATTTTATTCAGAATTTAAATGCCTGCCGTGCCAGCAGCTTCCACGCGCCACCTTGTTTTTGCCACACCATCATGACGGGCATGTTGGAGGTGCCAGGCTTTCCGTCACGCGCGTTTTCACCGGCCATGGCGTGACGTGAAATCGCC
>CANKUB010000202.1 GCA_947486575.1 Betaproteobacteria bacterium
ACCCTGCACTGAAATCGCGATCTATCAAGTTACCTAAAAATGCCAATACTGTCATCTTAATCAATGGCTTGCGCTAATGGCTTCCATTAGAAACCGAGGTTAATGGGAAATCTCGGTTAACCACGCCTGAGCCTGTCGCGCAAATATGAATGACCGCTGTCAGGCTTGGAGCCGACGCTCAGAGGTGGGGACTTTACGCGTCGTCAGTGTCGGCTGATGGCCGATTCCAGCACTGTGATGCACCTATCTTAGCTGCCAAATTGCCGAACGTTCCGACCAAGTGTTACAGCTTACTAAAGGAATTGGAAAAATAACGTAACTATTTGTTTTTATTGAAATTTTCATAATAATATCGAGATCACTCAATCCGCCCTCACCCCCGCAGCCAGCACCACTTTCCTCCACTTTTCAATTTCACTTTTCACGCGCGCGGCAAACTCCTCCGGCGTTGAGGTCACTGCATCCACACCCTCGCCCGCCAGTCGCTTGATCACAACAGCGTCGCGCATGCCGCGATTGATTTCAGTATTCAGCCGAGTCAGCACGTCGACAGGCAAACCCGCCGGTGCCAGTGCGCCGTACCATCCCGATACATCAAAGCCCGGCATGCCCTGCTCCGCAATGGTTGGCACTTCGGGCGCAACCGGCGTGCGCTTGATCGAGGTCATGCCGAGCGCGCGCAGCCTGCCGCCTTTCAAATGCGGCATCGAAGCCAGCATGCTGTTGAACATGATCGGCACATGGCCCGCGAGCAAATCCACTGTCGCTGGCGCACCGCCTTTGTAGGGTATGGCAATCATTTTTACGTGATTCATCAGATTGAACAGCTCGCCTGCCAGATGCGGCAAGCCGCCCATGCTGGCGGCACCATAGTTGAGTTGCCCTGGGCGTTTGCGCGCCAGATCTACCAGCTCGCGCACATTTCTCGCCGGCAAACTCGGATGCACCACCAGTATGAAAGGCGCCTCGGCGACCAGGCACACGTGCGTCAGATCACGAAGCGTATCAAAAGGCATTTTCGCGTAGAGCGATGGATTGACCGCTTGCGTCGCGGGCACCACCAGCAAGGTGTAGCCGTCCGGCGGTGATTTCGCCACCAGATCTGCGCCGATAATGCCTGCGGCACCGGGCCGGTTATCGACAATAAAGGATTGGCCGGTGCCCTCAGACAGCTTTTGCGCAACGATGCGGCCCAGAATATCCGTGGGTCCGCCAGCGGGATACGCCACGACTACGCGGCCAGGTTTGATCGGAAAGGTTGCCGGTTTGCCTGCGGATTGCGCGCAGGCTACCGCGGGCGCGAGCAGCAACACCCGCAACAGCTTCGCAAAAATCATGTCACTCAATGCGTATCCCCGCTACTTTGATAATTTTCGCCCAGCGCGCGCTTTCTTCAAGCATGTAAGCACGCAACTCATCCGGTGTGCTGGACGCAGGATCGCCGCCGTTCGCCACAAAACGCTGATGAATTTCCGGCGTGGCGAGTCCCTTTATGATCTCGGCATTCAACCGAGTCACTATGGCCTGCGGCGTACGCGCCGGTGCGAAGATGCCGTTCCAGGCTGTGTATTCGTAGCCGGGAACACCGCTCTCGGCGATTGTCGGCACATTGGGCAGCGCAGGCGAACGTCTGGCGCTGCCTACGCCCAGTGCATTCAAACGTCCCGCCCGGATATGCGGCAACACCGCGGGCACGCTGCTGAACGCCAACTGTATCTGGCCGCCCATCAAATCAGTGATCGCCTGCCCGCCGCCCTTGTACGGCACATGCACGATGTTGACACCAGCAAGACTTTTCAACAGCTCCGTGCCGAGATGATTGGGTGTGCCTACGCCACTGGAGCCTGCGTTGAGCGTACCGGGTTTCGCTTTCGCCAGCGCGATCAGTTCCTTCATGGTCTTGGCCGACAGTTGCGGATTCGTCACCAGCAATTGCGGCAGGACTATCACTTTGCTCACCGGCGCAAAGTCTTTCAGTGCATCGTACGGCAGTTTGCTCGACAACAGCGGATTCAACATCATGCCCGCCGAAGTGCCCAACATGATGGTGTAGCCGTCAGGTGCGGCCTGCGCGGTGATCATCGTGCCCAGAATACCGCCTGCACCACCGCGGTTATCCACCACCACCGGCTGCCCCATCAGCTCCGAAAGTTTGCCCGCCATCGCGCGCCCTACCAGATCAGCGTTGCCCCCCGGCGGGTAGGTGATGACCATGCGAATCGGTTTAGTGGGATAGGATTGCGCAAACACATTGGCTGCGCACAGCGCCACACCCAGCGTCCACGAACAACGCCCGATCACATCAATCGTCCCCATCGTAAATTTTCAGGTACGTTGAGCGCCCACCGTCAGCCGCCAGTGTTGATCCGGTCAACATGCGTGAATCGTTCGACGCCAGAAACAGCGCAATGGCCGCGATGTCTTCAGAACTGCCGTGCGAAAAAGGATACAGCTTTTGCATTTTCATGCGCGTGCGCGCGGCGGGCGACGGCTTTTCGGCCAGCATGAAATCCTTGTTTTCATAGCGCTTGATCTGCCGCTCGGTGCGTATGGAGCCTGGCGCTATCGCATTGGCGCGGATGTTGTGCGCTACATACTGTGCCGCCAACGTTTTGGTGAATGAAATAATACCGCCCTTGGTTGCTGCATACGCAGGCTTCATCGAGCCCATCAAGCCCAGGTGCGATGTCACGTTGATAATGGCGCCGCCGCCCGCCTTGATCATGTGCGGTATGCCGTGGCGGCAACTCAAAAACGGATGCAGTAGATTGAGGTTAATCGTGTGATGCCACACCGCCAGATCCATTTCGTGCACCGGCACGTCCTCCTGCAAGGAGCCGCCCGCGCAGTTAAAAATGATGTCGAGCTTACCAAATCGCGCAATGGTCGCGTCCATGGCGCGCTTCATGCTGTCATCTTTGGTGACATCGGTTTCGATGAATATTGCATCACCGCCTGCTGCGCAGATTTCGCGTTCCGCCGCCTCGCCCACCTCACGATTCAATTCGACGATTGCGACCTTGGCGCCTTCGGCCACAAACAGTTTGGCCGTGGCTTTTGCAATGCCCGCACCGGCGCCGGTGAGAAATGCTACTTTGTCTTGCAGTTTTGCCACTTCAAAGTCCTCCGTGTAAATCAGTTGATAGGTTGAGGCTTACTCGATCTTGAGTTTTGCATCGCGCACCACTTTAACCCAGTCGTCGTACTCCTTTTTCACACGCGCTGCAAACACGGCGGGCGTGCCGCCTGAAGCCGCCATGCCCTGTGCTTCGAGCGTATTCTTGATACCGCCATCCAGCAGAATTTTATTCACCTCGGTATTGAGGCGGCTCACGATTGCCGGTGGCGTGCCTTTCGGCAGGAACATGCCGTAGTAGGTGCCACTTTCGTAGCGGGGCAAGGTTTCAGAGATGGCTGGCAAATTGGGCAGACTGGGCCAGCGCTTCGGCGTGGTCACAGCCAGCGCGCGCAATCTGCCGCTGGTATAAAAAGGCTGCGCGCCCAGCATGCCGGCCACCATGATTTGCGTTTGCCCCGCCAGTAGCTCGGGCATCGCGATGCCGGTGCTTTTGTACGGAACATGAATCATTTTGATACCGGCCATATTGCCAAAAAGCTCTGTCGCCATGTGCGTCAGTCCACCGATCCCGGTGGATGCGAAAACCAGTTTGCCCGGATTGGCACGCGCCAGCGCGATCAGTTCCCCGGCATTTTTCGCCGGTAGCGCTGGATGTACCACTAGCACATTCGGCGCATAACCCAACTCCACCACGGGAATCAGCGCATCAAACGGATCATACGGGAGCTTATGCGTCGCCGCTGTCGCGGAAAAACTGCCAGAGACGCTCATCACGGTATAGCCGTCGGGCGGTGCCTTGGCTGCCAACTCCATGCCAATCGCCCCGCCCGCGCCACCGCGATTATCAACAACGAACTGCTGACCGAGCGCCTCGGACAACTTTTGCGAAACCGGACGCGCTGTGAGATCGGCACCGCCGCCGGGACCAAACGGCACGATGACACGAACAGATTTAGCAGGCCAGGCTTGAGCAACTGCGGTAGAAGCCAGCAGAGCGGCGCAAATGGCTACTGCGGCACGGACGGTGTTTTTCATGGTCGATCTCCAATTTTTGGTTATCAGCTCGGCGTAAAAATCGTCGAGGAACATCACTATAGCCGGGTCAGCAACCGCTTAACTATAGTCAATAGCCGTAATGCCATCTATCGGTAACTCATTGTTTTAATTATATTTTTATTCTTTACTTCACCAACGCCTCGCCCCACGACAGCACCCGCTTGGCCATCGAAACCATGGCGTAATCCACCAGTTTGCCGTCCAGCGTGGTCGCTGCAGAGCCGCGCGCTACAGCAGCTTCAAATGTGTCGATCACACGCTTGTAGTAATCGAGTTCCTTGCGTGTTGGTGTAAAAACCTGATGCGTAATCTCAACCTGGTTCGGGTGAATAATCGAACGACCGCGATAACCCAGCTTGCGCGCCGCCTCGCAGCAGGCGCGTAAACCATCGGGGTCGCGGATGTTTGCGTACGAGCCGTCGAGCACGTGCTCTATACCCGCCGCGCGCGCGGCCAGCAGAATGCGTGAGCGCACGTAGAGGACTTCGTTGCCTTCGACTGTCCATAGATAGCCGAGATCAGCTTGCAGATCGCCATCCTGCGCAGTGCCCGCCACCACGCAAAACAACCGCTTTGACGCCGACAGAATTTCATAGGCGAACCACACGCCCTTGGCGGATTCCAGACTGGGGCCGATGCCGATGGAGCCTTCTTTCAAGCCGCGCTTATTTTCAAGCGCAGTGAGCATGCGATCCACTTCAAGGATATCGGCTGCCGACTCGGCTTTGGTCAACCGTACACCCAGCAAGCCTTCGGTGACGACGGCATCGAGATCATCCGAAGTCATGCCGGTTTGCAGCGAATTCACGCGCACGTACATCGCGGTGTCTTCACGCACGCGATGCTTTTCGATGGCTTCACGCGCCAATACGCGCGCCTTGGGCTTCTCCGCTACCGGCACCGAATCTTCGAGATCAAACACCAGCGCATCCGCGCCGTAAGTAGGCGACTTGGCCAGCATGTCTGCACGATTGGCAGGCATGATCAACAAGCTGCGTAAGGGTTTCATAGAATCATCACAAGTTATTGTTTTAATAGCGTTTATTTAGATTTAGCACAGAGCATAAACCTTGGTTACACTGTGAGTGTAGCCGAGTTCTGCGCCAAAGCCTTCAACCTGAACAATATTAAATGGCCGACAACACACTGGGTTTTTACGATACCGCTGACCTGCGCGAAGCGGCGCGCCGCCGCTTGCCCAAGGGCCTTTTTGAGTTCATGGATCGCGGCAATGATGATGAAGTGGCGATGCGCGACAACGTTGCCGTGATGCAAAGTATCAAGCTCAACCCGCGCGTGTTGAGCAACGTGGAAAATCGCAGTCAGGAAATCATGCTGTTAGGCAAAAAGCAGCAGATGCCGGTGATTGTTGCGCCCACGGGTTCCGCCGGACTGGCGTGGTACGAAGGCGAAATCGCCATCGCCCGCGCCGCCCGGGCGCAGGGCGTGCCGTTCACCCTGGCCTTGGGCTCAATGACCAGACTGGAACGCGTCGCCGCTGAAGCGGGCGGGAATTTGTGGTTTCAGTTTTACATGTGGCCGGATCGCGCTCAATCGCATCGCGTAATTGCACGCGCCAAAGACGCCGGATTCGAAGCACTGGTATTCACCGTGGATACGCCGGTGGCGCCGGGGCGTGAATACAATCTGCGCAACGGCATGACGATTCCGTTCAAGTTCACCACGCACAATACGCTGGACGTACTGACACATCCGCGCTGGCTAACCGAAGTATGGCTGCGTTATATGTTGACCACGGGCACGCCGCGCTATCAGAATTTCCCTGAAGAAACGCAAACCAAAATCACCGCGCTGCCAATGGGCCGCTCGTCAAATTTCTGTTCGAATATCACGTGGGACGATGTGCGCGAACTGCGCAAGCTGTGGCCGCACAAGCTCATCATCAAAGGTATACAGCACCCGCAAGACGCGGTGCTCGCGGCAGATTGCGGCGCTGATGCGGTAGTAATTTCCAATCACGGTGGGCGCGTCCTCGATGCTGCGCCAGCGCCCATTGTGACACTACCCAAAGTGGTGGATGCGGTAGGCAAACGCATCACGGTCATCGTCGACAGCGGCTTTCGGCGTGGGGCAGACGTGATCAAGGCGCTGGCGTTGGGCGCTAACGCGGTGATGCTGGGACGTGCACCGCTGCATGGCGTTGCTGCCGCTGGCGAAGCCGGTGCAGCGCGCGCGTTACAAATTTACCGCGACGAAATTGACCGCGTAATGGGACTGATCGGTTGCACGGCCATCGATCAACTCACGCGTGAGTACGTGGACATGAGTTACGTGCACGGGCGTTCAGCAACCTGACGGGCATTCATGCTGGAAGACTTTGCAGAAACCTATCGCATCACCAGCGCAGCGTGCACCTTAAATCAATCAACTCGTAACTATTTGTTTTTAAATAACTTTTAATACCCACTTATTTCGGTAGTGGCAACTGCGTGTCCACCAGCTCCGCTTCGCGCCCCTGTTCTTTTAACACACGATCCAGTATCGCCATGGTACGCAGGCTGCGCGGCATGCCCCAGTATTGTGTGGATTGCACGGCGACCTCCTGTACCTCGCGCGGCGAGGCCCCCAACGCCAGCGCGGCGCGCACGTGGTTTTGCCCCTGCTCCATTTCATCCAGCGCGGTGCACACGCCCACCACGCACAAAATGCGCGTCTTGTCGTCGAGAATGCCGCGCACGTACATACCGGCATAAATGAAATCCAGCCAGTGCTTGAGAAAATTCTGATCAGTGCGATTCATGCGCAAGATGGCTTCGGGGTGATGCGTGGGCTGCAAGCGCAGTCCGGCGCTGATGCCGTGCCAGCCGTATTTTTTCAGCATTTCCTCGCGGCGCGGCAAGCGCTCTTCCGTCGCGGGCCAGGTGGCACGCTCCGCTTCCAGCGAGCGCTC
>CANKUB010000203.1 GCA_947486575.1 Betaproteobacteria bacterium
GAAGGCCGCAGCATCAGCACGCCCACCAGCACAAAAAACGCGAACACGTCTCGGTAGTTGCTGCCGAATAAGCCGCCGGTGATGTCACCGATGTATCCGGCCGCAAGGCTTTCGATCAGCCCCAGCAGCAAGCCGCCCAGCATCGCGCCGGGGATGCTGCCGATGCCACCCAGCACCGCCGCAGTGAACGCTTTCAACCCAAGCATGGCACCCATGAAGTAATGCCCTTGTCCGTAATACAGTACGATCATCACCCCGGCGATGGCGCCGATGGACGCGCCAAGCGCAAACGTAAATGCTATGACATGCGTGGTGTCTACCCCCATCAAGCCGGCAACATCGGGGTTCTGCTCGGTAGCACGCATCGCGCGGCCCATGCGGCTGGTTTTCACGAACCACAGCAGCGCTGCCATGATGGCGCATGCCAGTACGAAAATAAATGCCTGCGTCGTCGTAATCTGCGCGCCGCCGAGGATGATTTTTTCGGGCTTTATGATTTCCGGCAGCGCGATGTACTGCTTGCCCCACGTCAGCGCTGCCGAGTATTGAATCAGGATGGAAACGCCGATGCCGGTAATCAACGGCGCTAGACGCGGCGCGCGGCGCAGCGGCCGATACGCCGCGCGTTCAATCACGAGACCCAGCGCCATGCACACGGCGATGGCCGCTGCGGTGGCGATCAGCAGTACCAGCGCTACCGGCAAGCTGGTCCCCAGAGCTATCACCACCGACAGCGCCACCATCGCGCCGATCATCACGATATCACCGTGCGCAAAATTAATGAGATCGAGTATGCCGTAGACCATCGTATAGCCTAACGCCACCAGCGCGTAGATGCTGCCGAGCAACAGTCCATTCAGTATTTGTTGGAGAAAGATGTCCATGGGCTAAATGAAAACGGCACCCGCATTACGACGGCGCACAAAACAACGGCACCGTAAAGGTGCCGTTAATTGCGGTGCGCAACAAATAGTGTTACTTCTTCGCTGCGTCCTTGGGGGCTTCAGCTTTTGTTTCGGCTGCGGCTGCGGCTGCTGCGCCCGGTGTAACCGTTTCCAGTGCTTCCCACTTGCCGCCCTTGACCACGTAAATGGTGATCGGGCCGTTCTTGAGATCGCCTTTTTCGTCGAATGCGATGGGGCCGATCACGCCGTTGTAATTGGTCTTGCCGACTTCAGCCAGATATTTAGCAGGGTCGGACGAATTCGCGCGCTTCATCGCTTCGACAAACACCATCACGGCGTCGTAACCCATCGGCGCGAACAACTCCACTTCCGCGTTGTACTTGGCTTTGTATTTGGCGAGGAATTCCGTACCGCCGGGCATTTTGTCTTTCGGCAGGCCGGGAATCGATGCCATAGCACCCTCGGCGGATTCGCCCGCGAGTTTGATGAAATTGGGCGTTTGCATGCCATCACCGCCAATGAATTGGGCCTTGATGCCGAGTTCGGCCATTTGTTTTTTCATCGGACCTGCTTGAGGATCAATGCCACCAAACATGATCAGATCAGGATTCTTGCCTTTGATCTTGGTGAGAATCGCTTTGAAGTCGGTGTCTTTGTCGGTGGTGTGCTCGCGCGCCACCAGTTTTGCACCACCGGCTTTTACCGTGGCTTCAAAGTTATCCGCCAGGCCTTGACCATAGGCGGTGCTGTCGTCGATCACCGCAATGGTTTTGGCCTTGAGATTATTCAGCGCAAAACGTCCGAGTGTGGGGCCTTGTTGGCCGTCATGGGCGACTACGCGAAACGTCGTCTTGTAACCCTTTAGCGTGTAATCCGGGTTGGTGCTTGAGGGCGAAATCTGCGGAATACCTGCGTCAGCGTAAATCTTTGACGCTGGAATCGACGCGCCAGAGTTAAAGTGACCCACCACGCCGGATACTTTGGCGTCTGCAAGTTTTTGCGCCACGGTGGTTGCCTTGGTGGGATTGGCTTCGTCGTCCTCCGCCACCATTTCAAGCTTCACAGCTTTGCCGCCGATGGTGACGCCCGCCTTGTTGGCGTCTTCAATGGCGAGTTGCACACCGTTACGGATGTCGATGCCGATATGCGCTTGCGCGCCAGTGAGCGGCGATGCCGAACCGATTTTTACCACCTGCATTTCGGGTGCCTTCGGCGTACTTGGCGCATCGGCTTTGGGTGCAGACGCTTTGTCACCGCAAGCGGCCAAGGCCAGCGCGGTTGCCAATGCGGCGGCTGATTTAATCAAAAGTCTGCGATTCATGGTGGGCCTCTGTCGGTAAGATATTGTTTGTGCAAGAAAATTGATTATCGTCGCCGGTAAAATAGATGTCAAACGCGATGGGACTATTTACCGGATTTACTTTTCTTTCGCGCTGCTTTGCCGCGTACCTCAACCCCCGCCCATGGCTCCAGATAAGTTACCAGCGTGGTCATATCGCGTTTGCCGCCGCCCTGGTTGTAGGCAAAATCCCACAACTGTTTTGCCGCGCTGCCGACGATCATCGGCAAACCCATCGCCTGACACTCCTCGATGGCAAGGCTAATATCCTTGCGCGCGCCAGAGATGGGAAAACCAAAATCGAAATTGCGCGTGAGCACGGATTTCGGGATTTTTTCCTCAGTCGCGCTGTTGCGGCCACTGCCCGCATTAATCACGGCCACCATGGTATCGGCGTCCAGCCCGGCTTTGGCCCCGGCGACAAAAACCTCCAGGCTCATCGCCAGCGCGCTGGTCGATAACAAATTATTGAGCAGCTTCATCAGTTGCGCCTGGCCCGGCTGCTTGCCAACCACAAACACCTTGCCGATCACATTCAGCGCGTCACGCACTGCCGCGATGGACGCCGCCTTGCCCGCCACCATCACCGCCAGCGTTCCCTTGTCCGCACCGGACGCGCCGCCCGACACCGGCGAATCCACCACGTCGATGTGGCACGCCGCCAGGACTTTGGCGATTTCTTTTTCCACAGCCGAACCGGTGGTGGAAAGATCAACCAGAATTTTTATCGCTTTGCCGTGAATCACGCCAGTTGCGCCCAGCGCAACCTCACGCAGCACAGGCGGGGTGGGCACGCTGGCAAACACCACGGCGGCTTTATCGGCCACCTCGCGCGGGCTGCGCGCCACTTTGGCGCCCAGTTTCACCAGGGGCTTCAGCGCCGCCGGATTGACGTCATAAATCAGCAGCGGAAAGCCCGCCTCAAGCAGCCGCCTTGCCATGCGTCCGCCCATGACGCCCACACCGATAAAACCCATGCTTGCTGGTTTTGCTGCCATGGCAATCTCCCCTTATTCTGAAGGGCGCATTGTAGTCCAGTGCGGCGGCGATTTGACGCGTGCGCGAGTGTGGCCTAGTCTCTCGTTCCCGAATCGTGAGTCAGGTGAAACCATGAACGCACCCCACATACCTGCAGCGCAAATGTTTGTTGATATCCCGTACACCGCAGAGACCGGCGAAAAGCTCGTCAATGAGACGTTTGGCCCGGGGGACATCAACCGCTACAAAACTGGCGCCATAGAAGCGCGAAGCATGCCCATGGCGGATGGCCGCGCCCACGCCAGTGAGCTATCGCTGGAAGGCTGCGGTTTTGTGCTGGTTGATCACAAAACGCAGGTGAAAGATTTCTTTGATAGCACTGAATTACAAACCGTGTATTACGCTGAAGTCGAAGCGCTCATCAAGCAGCAGGCAGGCGCATCGCGCGTGGTGATTTTTGACCACACGCTGCGATCGGGCGACGACGCGGAGCGGCAGGCCAAATTGATTCGCGAGCCGGTGATTTCAGCGCACAACGATTACACCGAGTGGTCAGGCCCACAGCGCGTGCGGGATTTGTTGCCCGCCGAAGCGGATACGTTAATAACAAAGCGCTTTGCCATTATTCAGGTGTGGCGTGCCATCAATCAGCCGATTCAATCGAACCCGCTGGCGGTAGCCGATGCGCGCAGCGTGGCGTTTGAGGATTTGCTGATTGCAGAACGGCGCTACCCGAATCGCGTGGGACAAACCTACCGGCTGCGCTATAACGCGGCGCACCGCTGGTTTTATTTTCCGCAGATGCGGCGCGACGAAGCGCTGGTGTTCAAGGTCTATGACTCAGAAAAAGACGGTCGCTCGCGCTTTACGCCGCATACGGCCATTACCGATCCGGCTACACCGCCGGGCGCACCCGCACGACAAAGTATTGAGGTGCGGGCGCTGGTGTTTTTTTGAGATAGTACGCTTGTAAAAAAGCCGACATTCATGGTGAATGTCGGCTTTTAAATTAAGCGCAGCGTAAATTACTTCTGCGACAGAATCCACTTTACCAGGGTCGCAATATCCGCATCTTTTACATGCGCGTTAGGCGGCATCGGCATATCGCCCCAAGCGCCTTTGCCGCCTTCTTTCACTTTTTTCACCATATTGGCTTCGGCAGCGTTGTCGCCCCGGTATTTTGCGGCGACTTCTTTAAATGCCGGGCCCAGAATTTTCTTGTCGATTTGATGGCAAGTCAGGCAACCGTTGGCCCGCGCCAGTTTTTCATCAGCCTGTACACCGCCTGCAAGCAGCAAACCTAAAGTGGCGGCAGAAGCCGCAATCAAACGTTTCATAATCATTATTCCCAAGTGAGTCCGACGTATGTAATTGTTTTAATTCAATTAATTGTAGTGGCCTGATCCAGCAAGCGCTCAATTGTGCCTAATTCTAATGCGGGCGGCAAGCAACTAACGCCTACACAAAGCCACGCGTTGACTTGGCTTGGGTTTGTCGCGGGCACGGGCTTATCCAGGCATGGCGGCAAATCGACGAGCGTACTATCCAGCGCGAGAATCAGGGTGTCGGGCCGGAAGCGCCGACCCAGCGCGCGCTGCCACTCACCCAGCGCTTCGGCGGGGCCGCGCAGAATAACAACGCGCGTGGGTGTAAGCGCTTCTTCCAGCGCCGTCAGCAGGCTGACAAAGGCGCTGGGCTGACGTTGCATGGCCGAATAAAACAGCCGAATCGCGCGTTCGGCCGCCTCGATATAGCGCGGCTCGCCAATCAAATGGCCCAGTCGTTGCAGGGCTATGGCGGCGATGCCATTGCTGGACGGCGTGGCGTTGTCGTGCCCTGGTTTGGCGCGATGGATCAATTTCTCGTGATCGTGGCTGGTGAAGTAGAAACCGCCGTTTTCACGGTCCTCAAACTGATCGAGCAAGCGGTCCGCCAGTGCCTGCGCAAATGCGAGGTCTTCGGCACGGAATTCGGCTTGCATCAATTCGAGCAGCGCATCGAGCAAAAACGCGTAATCGTCGAGGTAGGCGTTGAGGTGGGCTTTACCGTCTTTATATGTCGCGAGCAGACGATTATTGCGCCATAGCGTGCTGCGAATGAAATCCAGCGCGTGCTGTGCCGACGCCAACCATGCGGGCTCGTTAAACACACGAGCCGCTCGCGCCATGCCCTTTATCATCAGTGCGTTCCAGCTCGTCAGGATTTTTTCATCACGTCCCGGCCAGATGCGCCGGTTGCGTGCAGTCAGCAATTGGGCGCGCGCCGAGGCCAGGCGCGTTTCACATTCAGCGTTGGTGATGCCGAGTGCAGTGGCAACATCCGGTAGCGTCTTGGTTACCCGCAAGTGCCAGAACTCGTGTTCAAAGTTCGCCGCGTTATCCAGTCCGTAGTGCAATGCGGCCACAGCGAATTCGTCGGGTGTAAGCAGTGCCCGCACTTCGGCAGGTGTCCACACATAGAACTTGCCCTCGACATGTTCAGAGTCGGCATCGAAAGACGAGTAATAGCCGCCCTCATTGGCGTTCGCTGGGGATTGCATCTCGCGCATCACCCACGCTGCCGTTTCCGCACATGCGGCTTTGTAGCGCGGTGTCTGCGTTACCAGCCATGCGTCGGCGTAGAGGGCCAACAGCGGCCCATTGTCATAAAGCATTTTCTCGAAGTGCGGGATCGTCCATGTGTCATCCACGCTATAGCGCGCGAAGCCGCCGCCCAGATGATCGTAAATGCCGCCCTCGGCCATGTGCGTGAGCGTGGTGTGCGCAATGTCGAAACTGGCCGTGTCGCTGCCACCCGGCTTGTCCAAAGCGTTACGCCGCAGGCAAAAGGCAAGCTCGAACGGATGCGGAAATTTCGGCGCTTGTCCAATGCCACCCTGCTCGCGATCAAACACTTGTGCGAACGCTGCCAGCGCCGCGTCAATCGGTCCACGCGACAAAGCACCGCTGTCGGCGGCTTTCGGCACCGTGCCTGCCAGCGCATTTATAAGTGATTGATTTTGTGTGACTATTTCTTTGCGCTGCGTTTGGTAAGCCTGCGCGATGCGGGGCAACAAATCCATAAAACCCGGCATGTTGTAGCGCGGCGATTTCGGAAAATATGTGCCGCCAAAAAACGGCGTGCCGTCCGGCATCAAAAACATCGTCAGTGGCCAGCCGCCATTGCGGCGTGTCAGCATGTGATGCGCGGTCTGGTAAATCTGGTCGATATCGGGCCGCTCCTCACGATCCACCTTGATGTTGACGTAAAGGCGGTTCATTTCAGCGGCGACAGTGGCGTCTTCAAAGGATTCATGAGCCATCACGTGGCACCAGTGGCAGGCTGAATAGCCGACGGATAGCAAAATCGGCTTGTTCTGCACGCGCGAGAGTGTCAGCGCTTCTTCGCCCCATGGATACCAGTCGACAGGATTTTCGGCGTGCTGCTGGAGGTAGGGGCTGGTTTCGTGAGCGAGGCGGTTGGGCATGGTGGTACCGGTAAATGCCGCCGATTTTGTCACAAGCCGAGTTGGGAAAAACGCTATTTTTCAAGATAGATAGCGCTGGAAAAAAGCGAAACGTTGGTTACGAGCCTGAGGACGCATTTGCTTCAATTTGCAGTAGCGTCCGGTACTCGAGGGACACCGGCCATCGATGTCACACAAAGCCAACGGCAGGAAAGGCCGATTAACGGCC
>CANKUB010000204.1 GCA_947486575.1 Betaproteobacteria bacterium
CGGTCAGACCGATCTGCCGGTCAACACCTTTGAGCAGCAGCGGCCCCAGGTCCGAAGATAAGCCGCCGCCGGCAAAATCCGCGCGGATGGTGCAGCCCGGAATCGAAGCAAATCGGAGTTGTTCTGGCGTAGAATCCATAGTGGCAAAGACCTGTTGGTGTTGACGAATGTGTTTCTCAATAACTCACATTGTACCAATCACTTACGGTGTTCTTTGCCCTTTTTATGCAAAATTCAGGTTAGGCGGAAATGTAGATTTTGCATTATGACGTCTGTGCACCTTGGAGCGATTGGTCAGTATTCCTGGAGGCCGGCCGCCGCCTATGAATGCGCCGCGGGCGCCTCGCCCGAGGAGAGCAGGGTGTAGAGTTCGCTCAAATCCAGCGGCGGCGGCAGGGTGCGGCAATCTGCATTACGAAGCTCAGGCACATCGAAGGCGTCTGGGGGCATTTACGCTGTTTGCCGATGCCCGCGCCGCGGTGCCCGCCGCACAAGTCGGCGCGCTGATGTAATGGAGATTACAGTTGCGCACCTGGGGTTGCCATCATATCCCCGTGGGGACGCCAATCAGGTATAAATCTGGTGTGCTTGGCTTTGGATCTGATCGCCATGCACTTATTACTCCGACAGGTAAACATGGCGTATTTGAAGTGAATGTTCGCCATGACTGGCGTGATCTCAACAAGCCACATTTACCTGTCGGAGTAATAAGAGCATTTACTTGCAGCGATTATTTGTACGCTATTGTGCAGAATCAAGCGTAGGGAACTCTTTTGAATTCTGCTGGATGGTTGGGTGGATTGAAGTTAAAATGTTAAATACCTGTTCAAAAGTGTGATTCTGGGTGGTCGCTCGGTGGTTAGCTATGGTAAGGTTTTGTTTTTATTACCTTCGCGACGGCCTGCAAAGCCGTGTACGCCGGTTCGATTCCGACCCCCGCCTCCAAAACACATAGCAAGCCCGGGTGGTGAAATTGGTAGACACAAGGGACTTAAAATCCCTCGCTAGGGTAAAACCAGCATACCGGTTCGATTCCGG
The DNA here is from genome assembly GCA_947486575.1 of Betaproteobacteria bacterium. Taxonomy (GTDB): domain Bacteria; phylum Pseudomonadota; class Gammaproteobacteria; order Burkholderiales; family SG8-41; genus UBA5216. Next base: position 1,039 of record CANKUB010000204.1, read on the forward strand.
TTCCGGGCACCAAAATGACTCCCAGCGAAATCCAGTAATGTCCAATAAGCTACTGTTTTTATAGGTAAATAGGTAAAAAATCGTCCAAACTGATTCAGGGGTGTCTTCTTACTCCCGGCTAAAAAAGGGGGTAACTTAGGGGGTATATAAATACCCCCACGACGGAGATTCCCCTAATGCCTCTGATCAACATTCAGGTTCGTAACGCGAAGCCCAAAACCGCACCTTACAATCTCACTGAGTGGGAGGTGTGAACGCAGTCTGAAACACGCGTGATTTTGGGGATTGGCGCGAGCTGCAGCCCTCAGAATCGTTCGCCGTGCTTTTCGCTGGCGAAATGCTGGTGTTGGATTTGATCTGGACGTGTTTGACGATTTTGTCTGATTAAATCAAACGCAGTCGCCGAGGTTGCAGTTACGAAGTAACGGATGCTGATGCTGTGCCCGCACCAGGGGGCGATGGCGGTATCCTGTTCCCTGACGCTGGATAAGCGAAGGCCCGGGAGAAGTTCTTGGCAGAACCCCGGGCCTTCTACATGCTCGCGCGCGGTTAAAGGCGCGTTTGCCTTGCCTTTATGCCATTGCTGCGAGGCTTTGTCCAGTGCGGCGCGAGGCACATGGAGGACAGCGAGCAGACGTATCGGTTGTACAACTGCAGGAGGGCATGTAATTGCTGGTGAACGCCAGCGGGGCAAAGTACTGGCGGCTGAAATAGTCAAACATCAACTCAACTGACTCACGGCTTCCGGCGTGTAAACTGCAGATCGACTGTTAGCACGTCTGGCAGGTCGCAACCCGATCCTGACGGTGGCCACAGTCAGCTATCGGGCATTAAATTCGAAGAGCCTCGCAACTTTATTTCGCATCGTACGATTACAAAAAGCCTGATGCTGATTTCGCCGCTGACTTCGTCCTAGCGCTCGCCCTTGATCTCTACCGTCTTGATCACCTGAGCGTACTTCGCAAACTCGTTGCGCATCCACGCCAGGAACGCTTCGGGCGCCATGTAGAACGGCCCCATGCCCTGTGCCGCCATCTTCTCGGCAATGTCCGGCATCTTGAGGATCTTTTGCAGTTCAGCCGACCAGCGGTCGATTATGGGTTTCGGCGTTCCCTTGGGCACGAGCATGCCGCGCACGGACTTCACGTCGAAATTGGTGATGCCCTGCTCGGCGAAAGTAGCCACGTTGGGCAATGCCGGCAGGCGCTGATCGGAGGTTATCCCGATCGCCCTCAGCTTGCCGTTGCGCACGTGGCCCGCCATACTGCTCGGCGTGCTAAAGAACATCTGCACGTGGCCACCCATGACATCGTTGAGGGCCGGTCCCGCGCCCTTGTACGGCACATGCTGGATCTTGATGCCGACCCGTTGCGCGAACATGGCGGTCGTGACGAGCCCTGATGTGGTCGAGGTTGCGTAGTTAAGCTGCCCCGGCTTGGCCTTCGCCAGCGCAATGAACTCCTGCAGCGAATTCGCGGGCAATCCGGGATAAATCACCATCAGATTGTCGCTCGCATCGATCGTGCCCAGCGGTGCGAAGTCGTCGATCGGATGGAAAGCCGTCTTGCTGATGAGCGACGTGATGAGGTGCGAATTGGTCGACGTGATCAGCATCGAATAACCATCGGGCGGCGCACGCTGGATGATCTCGGTGCCGATAACGCCGTTGCCGCCGCCCCGGTTGTCGATGACCACTTGCACGCCGAAGGCTTCGGTGAACTTCTGCCCGACGAGACGCCCCATGATGTCATTGCTGCCGCCCGGCGGGTAAGGGACGACGATCCGAATCGGACGACTCGGATACGTCTGCGCGAAGGCGGAGAGAGAAACGAATGCAGCTGCTGCGGCGGCCACCAAAGCAGTGCGTGCCAGAATTGAGCGATAATTCATCATGCTTGACATGCCAGTCCAGGAAGAAGTATCGAGAGTATCGGCCACGCCCCTCGGTAGAGTCAATTGCCCGGCCAGCGGTCAATCGAGCTGTGGTCGCTGAATAATTTGCTCGCTCAATGTTTACAGTTACCAATACCTGCAATTGGCCAGTTGTGTTGAAAAATCCACACATGGATTTACAAAAACAATTAGGGGTCGTCACACCCTTACCCGAAGAGCGATCGTCGAATGTGGATCGTTCTGAGAGGTCGATTTTGGCATCAAGCCTCTAAAATTGCGATGAGCGAGTTTTCAATACTATAGACCCAAAGCGGAAACTCTGAATCCGGGCCAACCGCGTCCAGGAGATTGCGCAGGTCGGTGAAGTTATAAGACAATTGGTGGAGTTGGCACGACGCTAGCGCCCCTTCCAAGGAGACTTCGATGTCCCATCAAATTCGCAGTGCAGCCCGTCGCGCCTCGCACGCCGCGACATGGACGCTGGTCGTTGCTTGTGCATGGTCGACGGGCAGTGCAATTGCACAGGTGCCGGAGCAGGACCGCCAACCGGCAGGCACGGCCTTGCGCCCGGCCGTGATGGGCCCCTCGGGCGGCGTCTCGACCGGGCACCCGCTAACCACTGCGGTGGCGCTTGGCATCCTGCTCAAGGGCGGCAACGCATTCGATGCCGGCGTGGCCTCGTTGCTGGTGGGTGGTGTAATTGAGCAGGATCTCTACAGCCTCGGCGGCGAGGCGTTGGTACTGGTGTATCCGAAGAAGGAAGGCAAGGTCACCTCGGTGGTGGGCCAGGGCTGGGCGCCGCGCGCGGTCGACGTTGACTGGTATGTCTCGCGCAACAAGACACTCGAAGGACGCGGGCTCGACCCTGCCGTGGTTCCCGGTGCACTGCATGCCGCACTGACGGTGCTGGAACGCTGGGGCACCATGAGTTTCGAAGAGGTGTCGGCCACTGCCATCGAATATGCGGACAAGGGCTTCCCGATCCGCCTTAGTACCGTCAACACCATCGAGCGGCTTGCGCCCTTCATCGACAAGTGGCCGACCAACAAGGCATACTGGTACAAGGCTGGCGGCACGCGCTACAAACCGGGCGACACGATCCGCTTCGCCGGCCTGGCACGCACCCTCACGCGCATGGTCGAGGCCGAGCGTAGCGCAAAGGCGCGTGGCCGCGTGGCCGGCATTGCTGCCGCGCGTGACCGCTTCTACAAGGGCGACATCGCAAGTGAGATGGTGGCCTTCCTGCAGCAGCACGGCGCGCCGTTCGACGCTGCTGATTTTGCCGACTACTTCGCGCGGGTGGAGGAGCCTGTGAAGACCACCTATCGCGGCTTCACTGTCTACAAGCACGGCTTCGGTAGCCAGGGGCCGGCGCTGTTGCAGACGCTCAATATCCTGGAGAACTTCGACCTGCGGGCCATGGGCTACGGCAGCGCCGACTACCTGCATACGCTCACCGAGGCGATGAAGCTCTCCTACGCCGACCGCGACACTTACTACGCCGACCCGGCATTCGTAAAGACGCCAGCCGAAGGCCTGTTGTCGAAGGCATACGCCAAGGAGCGGGCCGCGCTGATCGACCCTAAGCGTTCGATCACAACTTTCGTCGCCGGCGACCCGTTGAAATACGATAGCACGGTTAAGTCGTGGCCGTTCTGGCGCGCCGGCGATGTTGCTCCGAAGGCGTCACTGCCCGCGCGCGACCTCCTAGCATTGGCGGAGGACTCCACTGGCATCGTCAAGGACACCACCCACATGGCGATCGTCGACCGCGAGGGCAATGTTTTCGATGTCACGCCCAGCGGCGGATGGATTCCGGGCGCGGTGATCCTGGGCGACACCGGCATCGGCATGAGTATCCGCGGCGAGCAGTTCTGGCTCGACAAGAACATGGCCAACCAGATCCGCCCGCGCGCGCGGCCGCGCTACACGCTGACGCCCAGCCTGGTGTTCAAGGGCGACGCGCCGTTCATGGCCATCGGTTCGCCAGGCGGGGACAACCAGGACCAGACCATCCTGCAGGCGTTGTTGAGCGTGATCGAATTCCCCGAGGCTTGGTACCCGAACCTGCACGGCGCCTTCGAGCGTCCCCGCGTGCAGACTGAACACTTCCACGGCTCGTTTTGGCCCCACACAAGTGGACTCAACAAGCTTGGGGTGGAGGCGGCCATTCCGGATGCGGTCTACAACGATCTCAAAGCACGCGGCCACGAAGTACGGCGGTTGCGGATATTCGGTATGTCAGGCTGCGCCACCGCCGTGATGATCGATCCGGTCACCGGCAACCGCTTCGCCGGCGCGGACCCGCGGCGGGATTGCTACGCGATCGCGTATTGAGGGCCCCAGCGCCCAACCTGCCGAATTCTCACCCGGTGACTCAGGGGCGGCTTTCGCTGCGAGCTCGTGCCTGATAATCCCGCCGGCGCCACGGCGATCGTCAACTACAATCTGCTGTCCCCATGTTTCGGTGAGGTGTGGCGCAATCATGCGCGTTACATTCTCCATTGCGCTTCCAGCCGTGTTCGGCACGATGATCCGACCGTACAGGATATTCGGCAGCAGCAGTCATCGGCAACGCCTCGCGCCTAGCCCCCTTCTGGACGCGGCGGGCGCGATCTGTTTGAATACTATGAAACCATTTAACGCAGAGGAGCTATCCCGATGCCGATCATCGATTCCCAGGTCCACGCCTATGAGGCGAACACACCGAAACGTCCTTGGCACAATGTGCCGAATTGGCCCGATCACGTTACGGGTGACGAGATGGTCGCGGCGATGGACAAGGTCGGCGTCGACGGCGCGATCTTCATCTCCGCTTTTTCCCTGTACCAGTATGACGCCAGCTATGCGGTGGACGTGCAACGGACCCATCCCGGCCGCCTTGCCATCGTCAAGCCGGTCAACCCGGAGGATCCGGCGGTGGCCGAGACAATCACCGACTGGAAGAAGACGCCGGGCACGGTCGGCATCCGCATCATGATGAGGAAAGATGCGAAGCACTCATCTAGCGACGCGGGCTTCGACCGGGTCGCTCGCGCAGCGGTTCGGCATGACTTCCCGGTCAACCTCTCGTGCGCAGGCAACCTGGATGCGGTTCCGGCGCTGATCGATCGTCACCCCGACACGCGGTTCATCATCGACCATTTGGGTCTTATGCAGCCGCGGACGCCGCCGGCCCCGCCGCAGCCCTGGGCCGAGTTACCGAAGCTGCTGGACCTTGCCAAGCGCCCGAACGCGGTGGTTAAGGTCAGTGGCGCCTGCACGCTGTCCAGGGAGTCCTATCCGTTCCGGGACATCTGGGATCCACTCGCGCGTGTCTTCGACGCCTGGGGTTTCAACCGCTGCCTGTGGGGCACCGACTGGACGCGCGCCTTCGCGGTCGTAAATTACGAACAGGCCGTCGAGTCCTTTCGCCTGACTGACCGCGTGAGCGACAGTGAACGGGCGATGTTGATGGGAGGCGCGTGCGCCAAGACCTATGGCTGGTCTCCGAAGAAAGGCTAGCCCAGGTTTAACAGGCATTAAAAAATCTCTATTGAAATCAGTGCCTTGGAGCGCGGGGGTTTTTTAGCTCATCAAATTGCTCGTAATTTCGACCTCAGCAAACCAGTTTCCTGGTGCCTCTCGGAAGCGCATTGACACCGAGTGCGTCGTAAATCGCCTTCAATGCCGGCTTAGCCACGGTGCTTTTGCGCACATGGATCATGCCGCCGTCGCTGCGGCGCATGCTGGCCGTGGCGTGGCGCTGCACGCATAAGGTTTGCCGCAGACTTGCCCAGCTTTCATGTATCCCCGCCGCCTTGAGTTTCGTTCGCAGCAGCTGCACACATTGATAGGCCAGTACCGTGATGAACAAATGGCCGTCGGAACGATCTTCCTTCGAGTGAAACACCGGACGCAGGCCCAGCTCACTTTTCAGGCTGCGAAACACGCTCTCCAAATCGGTCA
>CANKUB010000205.1 GCA_947486575.1 Betaproteobacteria bacterium
ACTATTCTCCGCACGTCGTCACTCGTTATAGCAGCAAGCGTCCCCGTCTCACGAAAGATGCGCGCCGGGCAACCACAAAATTATGTACAGTGTATTTGGGCTGTGCCCTGCTATTGAACCTTGAACTCTACATAATCAACGACTATGCATAATCGGCATTGGAAAGCTTTCCATAAGGCCGATTAATCGCCATAGCGTTGTTTATGAGTTTCGGCTGTCGAGGTGCCGACCGGACGCTCAACCGACCCCGCGGTTGGTAGCGCCACAAGAATTTGCTGACAAAAAGCACGTACGTTATACTAGTCATTTAACTAGTCAGTTTAGGCGACCATGAAAGCTTGGCCCGTGCAGGATGCAAAAGCCCGCTTCAGCGAGTTCCTTGAGGCGTGTATCAAGGATGGCCCCCAGATCGTGACTAAACGCGGCGCCGAAGCTGCGGTGCTGGTTCCCGTGGAAGAATGGCGGCGGCTCAAGGCCACCGCGCGCCTGTCCATCAAGCAATTGCTGTTATCGGACGCAGCGAGAACCGACGCCCTGACCCCGCCACGCGGAAACGCGCGCAGGCGCAAAGTTACAGTGCTGGGATAAGCCACGTGTATCTCCTTGACACCAATGTCGTTTCAGAACTGCGCAAGCCCAAACCCCATGGTGCCGTTGTCGCCTGGCTGCAATCCGCCGCTGAAACCGACCTGCATCTGTCGGCAGTCACCTTGGGAGAAATCCAGGCCGGCATCGAACTTACGCGGGAGCAAGACCCAGCTAAGGCCAACGAGATCGAGACATGGGCTGATCTGCTCTCCGCGTCATACAATATCCTGCCCATGGACAGCGAAACGTTTCGCCTATGGGCGCGATTGATGCATCGCAAGCAGGACTCACTCTACGAGGATGCCATGATCGCTGCAACCGCCAGGGTACACCAGCTGACGGTGGTCACCCGCAATGTCGCCGACTATGCAAAGTTTGAAGTGAACCTGCTGAACCCGTTCGGCACAACACGGCGATGATGTGACTCGCAATACCTGAACGCCGGTCGCGAGGGAAAGATTTCCGCAGCGCAACCACATCTGCCCGACAGAATTTGCACAGGCTTGCAGTGATCAGGTTAGCACCGAAAGGGGAAACCTCCCCTTCCGGCACCAGACAACACTAAATCAACCCTGTTTCGGCAAAGGAGCAGACGCTTCCACTGCCAACCACAAAGTGGTCAAGCAGTTTCACGTCCACCAGCGCCAGCGCGCTTTTACGTCGCCGTCAACGTTTCATCGACACGGCTTGGCTCCGCCACACCGCCGGGATGTTGTGTTGCATTCGCGTGTGTCAACACGATTGCCCTCTTCGGTAGCGGCACCTAGACTAATCCCTGTCCGAGTAGCCCAATCGGCCTTTGTGTGGACGTTTGTAGCTGGATCGGCGTATATTCAAGGCGTCCCATCGATCAAGCTGACGAAGGTAGGTGGTCATGAGCATACGCCATTTCGAGCGTCTTCACGCTGCCGCTGCCGGTGGCATCAATCGACGTACGTTTCTTGGGCAGGTCTCCTGCGCAGCCGGCGCTACGTTACTTCTCCCAGTCATCGCCAGGTCCGCAACCCTCACAGCCGATGGGCCAGTTGCCGAAACCAGTGCGGGCAATATTCTTGGTGTTTTGGCCGGTGGCGTGCATGCCTTCAAGGGCGTGCCCTACGGTGCCCCCACGTCAGGGCGTAACCGCTTCATGCCGCCGCAGAAGCCGAACCCCTGGTCAGGAATACGCAGCGCAACCGACTGGGCCGGCCGCGCGCCACAAGCAGCGCCAAGCGGCGGCCGGCGGCCGGAGCTTAGCGGGCTGTCGGGCGCGCCTGACCGTCTCACCGAAAGCGAGGATTGTCTAACAGTCAATATTTGGACTCGCGGCCTGAAGGATGGCGGCAAACGTCCGATCATGGTTTGGTATCACGGTGGAGGGTTCGGCTACGGGTCAGCCAACACGCCGCGGCTTGACGGTGGCAATCTTGCCGCGTTGTACGACGTAGTAGTGGTGACTGTGAACCAGCGGCTCAATATCCTTGGCCACCTACATCTAGCAGACATCGGCGGCGAGGCTTTTGCGCAGTCGGGCAATGCCGGCACACTGGACATGGTCGCGGCGTTGCAATGGGTAAAGGATAACGCAGATCGCTTCGGCGGCGATTCCGGCAATGTGACCGTGTTTGGACAGTCGGGCGGAGGCGGCAAAGTCAGCACGCTGCTGGCAACACCAACATCGCGCGGTCTGTTCCATCGCGCCATCGTCATGAGCGGCGCTACGATTCGCCTATCCACACGCGAGCGTGCCGGCAAGCTGGCGGAGGCCGTGCTGAAGCACCTGGGCCTGACGCGGACGCAAGTCGGCGAATTGCAGACGATGCCGTTTAAGCAGTTGATTGCCGCGATTGGGCCGGCGCGAAAAATGGTGGGTGCGACGCCGTACCCGTTGTTTGATCGATATGATTTCGGACCGGTGGTCGATGGGAAGACGCTGCCGACTCACCCTTTCGATCCGTCGGCAACGGACATCTCAGCCGATATTCCCGTGCTGGTCGGCAACGTCAAGGATGAAATGGCCATCTATCTCGCCCCCGACGACAAGGTGTGGGACCGTGTACTGTCGGAAGACGAGATGCGTGCCCGCATTCTGCCGGTGGCCGGTGCCGCGACCGATCGCGTGGTCGAGCTCTATCGAAAGCTCGCCCCCGGCACCAGCCCAGCCGACAGGCTGATCTCGGCCCTGACCGACTCGAACTTTCGCATCCGTTCGCTTGCGCTCGCCGAGCGCAAGGCTGCGCAGGGCCGTGCGCCCGTATGGCTGTATTCATTCGATTGGGAGACACCGGTGTTCGGCGGCAAACTCAAGGCGTACCATGCACTCGATGTGCCATTTGTCTTCAATACCATCGACGTGGTTGGCGCGACCGACCGCGGACCGGTCGCCCATGATCTGTCGCGCCGCATGTCAGCGACGTGGGCGGCATTCGCGCGTAGCGGAAAGCCTGACAATCCGGCTATTCCGCATTGGCCCGCTTATACGCTTGCCGGGCGCTCGACCATGATTTTCAATCGCGAATGCAGCATCGCCAGTGACTACGGCGGCGAAGCGCGCCTGCTGTGGAAGCAAATAGCAGCCGTTTGAGGCAAAGCATCACGTCGTAAAGAGGATGCCGGGGAGGGAGTTAACGTGAACGCCAGAGTGATGCTCTACAGCGCAGTGGACGATGAAGTCACGCATTACGAAGTCGACGTCGAGGCCGCTACCCTCACGCCGCGCGGTGCCATCCGCGTGCCGTCATTCGTGCAAGAGGGATGGGTGCATCCGTCGTGTAAGCACCTATACCTGACCACCAGCAATCGTGGTCCGGGGTTGAAAGCGGACATGAACCATGTCAGCGCGTACCGCGTCGACCCGGTAACGGGTGGTCTTACGTCTGACGGACCGCCGAAGCCACTTCAGCATCGCGCAGTCAACGTCTGCCTCGATCCCTCGGGCCGTTACGCGATCAACGCGCACAATTTGCCGAAGAGCGGACTGACGATCCACGGTGTTAATCGCGACGGCACGCTGGGCGCTGAAGTCGGGCAAGCGGAGGACCTCGAGTGCGGCCCCTATCCGCACCAGGTGATGGTTGCATCGTCGGGGCGCACGGTGGTGGTCGCCGACCGCGGCAACAAAGCGGAAAACGGCAAGCCAGAGGACCCGGGCGCGCTGCGGGCTTTCGCCTTTGACAACGGCGTGCTGTCGAATTTCCAGGTGGTTGCACCCAACGGCGGTTACGGGTTTGGCCCGCGTCACGTCGACTTCCATCCGCAAAAACCGTGGATGTACGTTTCGGACGAGAAGTGCAGCCAGCTCTATATGTTCCGCATGCCCGGAGATCGCATCGAGTCCGAAGCGGCGTACACCTGCGATACGCTGCGCGATCGTGCCAACATTCAGCCCCACCAGCAGCCGAGTACCATCCACGTGCATCCGAATGGGCGCTTCGTTTATATCGCGAACCGGGCTGACCATACGGTAGATTTCAACGGCAACAAAGTCTTCGGCGGCGGCGAGAACACGATCTCGGCTTTCGCGATCGATACAACGACCGGTGAGCCCTGGCTCATTCAGCATGCCGACACGCACTCATTCAACGTGCGCACGTTCGCCTTCGATCCGAGCGGGCGCCTCATGGTCGCTGCGAGCATCAAGCCGATGAACGTGCGAGACGGCAACGACGTGACGAGGGTGCCAGCGAGGTTGTCGGTATTTCGCTGCGGCGCGGACGGCAAGCTTGATTTCGTGCGCGCCTACGACGTCGACGCAGAAGGCAAAACGCACTACTGGATGACGATCGTCGGTCTCGATTAGCTCGCAGGCCGGGCAAACTTGCAATCGACGGACCTGCTACGCCCCTTCAGGAGATTTCAACATGACACTATCTCACACCGGCTCCATTGCGAGCGGTCTGGCCCTCGCGCTTTCCTGTGGAGCGGCTCAGGCGCAACCCGCCGCGCCAAGCGGCAAGCCTATGATGACGCTGGAAATGCCGGCAACCCCCGACCCGGCACGTGTCACGCTTGATCCCAGGACGACCGCTTTGGTGGTGCTCGACTTTGTCGAGGACATCTGCAACGTACAGCCGAGTTGCAAGGGCCAGATGCTGCCGGCGATGATCCCTTTCCTGGAGCGGGTACGCAAGGCAGGCCTTGTTGTGGCTTACGGCACGCGCGAGCAGAACATGACCAAGTGGCTGAAAGAAGTCGCGCCGGCATCGGGCGACATCAAAATCATCAACACGGCCCAGGACCGGTTCTACAACACCGACCTCGACAAGGTGCTGAAGGCAAAGGGCGTCAAGACGCTCATCATGGTCGGCTGGAAGGTCAGCGGTTCGGTGACCTACACGTCGGTCGGCGCGATTGCGCGCGATTACACCGTAGTCATCCCGATGGATACCACCTCGACCGCCAGCAGCTACGAAACGACCATCGGTTTCTACAATGCCTTGAATTCGGGCAATGCGAACCTGGCGAACGAACCCTTGAAGCCCAAAGCCGTAACGCTGACCCGCACGGACATGATAGCCTTTCAATAAGTCTACGCAGTACTGCTACAAGCGTTTCGAGGAGGTTTCAGCCATGAACGTGATACCCACCAGCCGCGCACTGGGCGCGGAGATTACCGGGATTGATCTGTCAAAAGAAGTTTCTGCCGCAGAACGTGAACTCATCGTCAAGGCTTACACGGAGCACCTGGTGCTGCTATTCCGCGGCCAGTCGCTGAGCGTCGCCGATCTCCTCCGGCTTCGCGAAGTGTTCGGACCGCCGGGACAGGCCGCGAATCAACTGCTGGGGCTGGGCCGCAAGAAGTATCTGCCGGATGACGTGCCGGACGACATCACCATCATTTCCAATATTACAGACGCTGCCGGCAAGCCGATCGGTTCGCTCGGTGACGGCGAAGCGTTCTGGCACACAGACAGCTCGTTTACGGAAACGCCGATCTCCGCGAGTCTGCTGTACGCCATCGAGGTGACAGAGCACGGCGGCGAGACCGGGTTTCTCAATATGTACCAGGCGTACGAGGACATGCCGGCGGGGTTGGCGGCGAAGGTTAACGGGCGCTACGCCAATCACTCGAAAGTACACAACTCTGCCGGCGTGCGGCGGCCCGAGTTCGCCGAGGTGACGGATCCCTCGAAAGCGCCAGGCGTCAGACACCCACTCGTGCGTACTCACCAGGCCACGAAGCGGAAATGCCTGTACCTCGGACGCCGCCTCAACTCCTATATCTTCGATCTGCCCGTCGCGGAAAGTGAAAAAATCCTCGACGAACTCTGGGCGCACACTTGCCAGGAGAAATACGCGTGGCATCATAAGTGGCGGGTTGGCGATCTCCTCGTGTGGGATAACCGCGGCACGATGCATCATCGCAATCCCTTCTCGCCGAACGCGCGCCGGCTCATGCACAAGTCGACGACGGCGGGAGAGCCCGTCATCTAGCCGGTGGGGCGCTACGGTTCCCAGAGACAGTGCCCGCTATGTGCAGGGAACGCTGTTTATTACCGCCTTAATTTCCTGCCATCCCCACCAAACCGGAGCCGCCATGTTGCGTCATACCGTAGCGATAATTACCAGCTTTCTCCTTCTCAGCCCCGCGCTATATGTGCCGGCGCACGCGCGCATTACGCGCATCGACATCGATAAAGTCGAGTCGCCGACTTTCGACGGCGTATCGTTCGGCAATAGCGGTACGTACGAAAAACTGACCGGCAAGGCCTACGGCGAGCTCGATCCTGCACGCGAGCTCAACCGCAATCTGGTACTGCTCGACAAGGCGCCACGCAACGCCGCAGGGCGAGTCGAGTACAGCATCGACATCATGATACTGAAACCCGTTGATATGAGCCGCGGCAACCGCACGCTGATCTACGACAGCGTCAATCGCGGCAATCTGCGCGCAATCCAGGTGTTCAACCTCCCGAGCGTTCCCACCGGCAAGCCGGAAAACCCTGGGGACGCGGCTACCAGCGACGGCGTTGCCAACAACAATCCCTCGCGGTTAAGCGATGCCGGCGATGGATTTCTGTTCCGGCAGGGCTACACAATCGTGGCCAGCGGCTGGCCCGGTGACGTGCTGCCGGGCGGCAACCGGCTCACCGCGCGCTTTCCGGTGGCTGCGGAGACCGATGGCAAACCGATCACCAAGTTATTAACAAGTCAACCAAACATGTCCTAGTACGTTGTTAGGGCATGACGACACAAAGCATGAAGCACATACCGGCGGTAGCACAAGACGAACTTCGCAATCGGGTGATTGCCGCGTTGAATCGAGGCGTGACGCAGGCGCAGGCGG
>CANKUB010000206.1 GCA_947486575.1 Betaproteobacteria bacterium
CCTCGATTCAACGCGGCAATCACCCGATTGCGAAGTTCGTCTTGTGCTACCGCCGGTATGTGCTTCATGCTTTGTGTCGTCATGCCCTAACAACGTACTAGGACATGTTTGGTTGACTTGTTAATAACCGTCCGGGGGCGGGCGGTTTGATCGGCAGCAGTCTTGGTGCGAAAGCCACAGCAGACGGTTATACGTTCGTGATGGTTGCGCCGCCACACACCATGGCGACGTTGCTCAACGCAAACCCGCCTTACCACCCGGTAAAAGATTTCACCCCGGTGGCGGGTATTGCGCTGGTGCCGAATTTGCTGGTGGTGTCACCTAACTTGCCGGCGAAAACCGTGAAGGAACTCGCCGCACTGCTGCGCGCCAATCCGGGAAAATACAACTACGCCTCGGTGGGCGTAGGTTCGCTGGCGCATATCGGCGGCGAAATATTCAACCGAGCCGCCGGTGCAAAACAGGTGCATGTGCCGTTCAAGTTTTTGGCTGACGCGTTTACCGAAACCATGGCAGATCGCGTGCATTACTTTTTATTCACCGTGCCGTCAGCCTCACCCATCGTGCGCGAAGGCCGCTTGCGCGCGCTGGCGGTGAGTGGTTCCAAGCGTTCGTCCGCCTGGCCCGATTTGCCGACGGTGGCCGAAGCGGGCTTGCCGGAGGCAACAGCCGATGGCTGGTTTGGATTGGTCGGCCCAGCGGGTGTGCCGAATACCATTGTCACGCAATTGTCTGGCGATATCGCAAAGCTGCTGCGCGACGTAAAAATCCGCGAGGCACTGGCACGCGGCGGCGCTGAAGTGCCGAATGACACCTCAGCTGCGGTGTTCGGCAAATTAATGCAGAGCGAATACGAACGTTATGTGCGGCTGGTGAAAGAGTCTGGTCTTAAAGCGCAGTAAAGGTATCGCACGAGAATGACACGGATCGACCCGATGCGGCATTGCAGGTTATAGCGGGTTGCTGCCTCTGGGCCTTACCCAGCCACGGGCATTCATACAAGCCACGAAAGCATCGCTATAACCTGACCATAAACCGGGATTTCCTGTTTCTCCAGTCTCGCGCTTGCAGGCGTCTTGCCCCGCGTGCATGGCGTCCAGGTATTTTCTTTTCCAGATTTCGAATTCCGCCCGGAATTTCTCCTGCATGGCTTCGGACGGCATACCAAAGGGCTTGCCGCCGAGGTCTTCAGCGATCTCCCGACGACGCTCCGGGGATAGGTTAACTACTGGTGATCTAAGCGTCGCGTCAGGGCCGTTATAGTCCGAACTATCCTTTTTCGGGGACGTGGTTCCGCAGCCTGCAACTAACATGGCGGCTAAAGAGAGCAAAGTCCAATATCTTATCGTGGTTGTCTGCAACGTAATATCGACCGCACAGCTTTGCAGCTTGCTCTATTGAGTCAATGTATAAACCGGGATTGTCCACTAATTCCACCAATGAGCATTCTCGCATTATTGAGATCGCGCGCTGGCCCAAAGTGGTGCAGGTGGTAAGCATACAACCGGACTGGCTTGGCCACCCAAGGTGAGGCAGGCTCGGGAGAGGTTGCTCACATTGCTGATGTTGTATCAGCCCCCACAAAATTTGTTTCAAAACAATTAATTATGCGTCAACGGACGGCATCGTTCGCGCATTCTGATATATTCGGCTGCCCTTGTTTTTGGGCTTAATTTACGCGGTTCTACCTATCTCACCTTACGGGCTTTCTGTTCACTAACTACCATGATTACTTTGCGTCGTTCCCTGCTTGTCTGCCATGCTTTTTTGTCGATTTTTGCAGTTGTAGTCTCTAGCGCCTATGCGCAAAACCCGCCCAGCGTAAAGCCTGCTCCGGTAATTGCTGTTGACGCGCGCGCCACCGCAGTTGCCCAACTCATGGCGGGCATTCAACCCGCAGCAGGCGATGCGGTAATCGATAAACTGGCAGCGACCGATAGCTGGAAAAAACACAAAGAAGTGATGCAGGCGCAATGGAAAACTGTGCGTGCACGTCTTGATACCATTGAAAAATGGCGCGATCAGGAAGTCAAGTTGAAGGAGGTTGGCGCACGTACTTTGCTGTATCCGTTCAGCGGCCCGGATTTCCTGAATGCGTGGGCGCTGTATCCGAATCACGGCAAATACATTTTTTTCAGTCTTGAAAATCCGGGTGTGCTGCCGGATGTCGAAAAAATGGGGCCGAAGGAATTCGACGCGATGCTGGGTTCCGTGCGCAATGCCTTTACCGAAATTTTCCAGCGCAATTATTTCATTACTTCCTACATGGGCAAGCAATTGACCCAGGCGCAATTGAAAGGCACCGTGCCGGTGATGGCCACCATGATGGCGTTAAACGGCCTGCGCATCGCGAAAATCGAGGCGGCAGATCCCTTTCCTGAATTAACCAAAGCCTTTGACGAACCCAAGGCCAAACGCCCGGCAAAAATACTGCGCGGCGCGAAAATTACTTTTCTGACTGCGGCAAACAAGGCGCATGAGCTAAGCTATTTCTCACTCGACGCCACCGACAAAGCGCTGGTGCATTACCCTGACTTTCTTGACTGGGTGGGCCGCAACAAACCCGCGTCGGCGCTGGTGAAATCAGCATCGTACCTGTTGCACGACAATCAGTTTTCCAAAACCCGCGACATGATTCTGGCGTCGGCTGATATTCTGGTGCAGGACGACACTGGCGTGCCCTTCCGCTACATCAAGCAGGCCAACTGGAACACCAAACTCTTTGGTAAATACCACCGCCCAATCGCCCCCATGCAATGGGGTTATCAGAGCGATCTCGACAAAGCGTTTAAAGAAGCCAAAGGCGAACCGCTACCGTTTCCGTTCGGCTATCACTGGAAAGGGCAGGAAGGCGGTTTGATCCTGGCAACGCGTCCGTAACCCCAATGCACTTTCTGCAACGGGCGAATCCCGTGGCAAGCCGAACTTCCCAGCGCCGTCGCATCGTCATGAGCGACGGCGTTGCACTTTCTGTCATCGAGACAGGCGGACACCCACAGACCCAAGCGCCGCTCACCCTCGCGCTGATCCCTGGCTGGTGCATGCCCGCGTGGTTGTGGCAGCCGCAGATCGACGCGTTGAGCGCACACTATCCCGTGATAGCGCTTGACCCCCGCGGACAGGGCGAGTCGGATGTTCCCGAAAGCGGCTACAACTTCGAGCGCCGCGCGTCTGATATCAGCGAGTTCCTGCGACCCTACAAAAATGTAGTGCTGATAGGCTGGTCATTGGGTGCGCTGGAAGTACTGGAATATGCCCATCGATTTGGCGAAGCCAGATTGGCGGGCATGGTGCTGGTCGATAGCTCCGTCGGCGAATTGCCTGTGCCGCCGCCGGGTGGCACGTTTCTCGAAGCGTTGCGCGCAAATCGCGATGAAGTGCTTGAGGGTTTCGTGCGCGAGATGTATGCCAGGCCACGGCCCAATGAAGAAATTACGTCGTTGCTACGTGACGTAAAGCGCATTTCACTGGATAACAGCATCGCATTGCTATCGTCCGGTATCCCGCGCGAGCACTGGAAAGCATGCGCACACGCTTTCAAAAAACCGCTGCTTTATGTGGTTACACCACAATTCGAAGCGCAGGCGCGCAATCTCGAAATAAACCGGCCGGGCACACGAATAGAAATTTTCAGTGAAGCCGGGCACGCGATGTTTGTGGATGAGGCAGAACGGTTTAATGCGTTGATGATGGCATTCGTCGCAAGCATAAGCGGTGAGAATCGATAAAAGCCGACATTTGTCGGCTTTTTAAAAATCATTTAAATACAATAAGTGTCTCAGGTCAGCCTGAGTCATGCGAAAGCGGGCGCCCTATGAAAGTCTGGCGCAGCACTTCAAACATATTGTGACCTTGTTTGCGCATGGTATCGAGGTAGGAGCGGATGATGCAGAAGGTTTGCGCACCCTGCAGGGTGCGAAAGCAACCGGAGATTTTCTGCTTCACCTTGGGCATGCGGATGGCGCGCTCGGCAAGATTGTTGGTAAAGGGCACGCGCAGGTCCGTGACGAAACGCAACACCTCGGTGGCGTGCTCGCGCATTCGCTTAATCAGGTTGAACGCCACGGACTGCTTGGTTCGACCGCGGCGTTTGGCTTGCCGCTGAGCCGGTGGATTGCGCACCAGCGCCTTATTCAAAATGGCATTGTAGTCCTTGAAGATGCGCCGTATCCGCCACGCGCTCAGCGCAGTTTGACCCGCTTGACGCGCCGCCACGCAATAGTCACGGCATCGGATCAACAGGTCGATCATGCGTTTGGGCCAGCGTTGGCGGGTGGTTTCACGCTGAAAGGTCAGTTCGCGCAACAAGTGCGCATTGCACAGGGCGTGCAGACAGTTGTTAAGCCGCCAATACGGCCCCCAACAATCATGCACAGCGGTGCCTGTCAGGTGCGTCAGGATACCGCCGGCTTTGATGGCGGGCAGGCCGCGCTGGGCGTGAACCCCATACCAGGTGAGTTTATCGCTCGCTACCGTATGCAGCCAATGCAGGTGCGAGGCCACGCGCAGACCCGACTCGTCGGCATGCACCACCGGCAGGCCAATCAACGACTGGGCAATGCCGGTGACTTCGGGCAGCAGCAACTGAGCCGCTTGATTGCTCCACGCATACACCGTACCCGACGAGACGCTCAGCCCATACAACTCGGTAATCAATTGTGCGCTACGCACCAGGGGCAGCAACTGCCCGTGCGTCAAATGCACAGACAGCGCGCGCACGTTCGGGCCATACTGCACCACCTCGGTCACCTCGGCAGGAAATGCGCTCTGATGTATCTGCCCGCAGGTGCAGCGCGTCTGCCACGTGCGATGTTCGGTGACGTGGTAGTGCGCCACGGGGATGTCGATCACTTGCCGCTGTTCGTGCAACAGCACACCGGCGCCTGTCAGCGCCGCGCCGCACTGACAGTGCGGCGGCAATGGGTGGTTGATGACCGTGTCCACATGCATAGATCGTTCCAGGGTCTTGCCCGCGCGACCCGGTTGTCCGCCGGGTTTCTTGCCAGAGGGTACGTTCGGGGATTGGCTCTTCTTCGCCAAGCCATCGCTGGAGGGCGGTTTGCTCGAATTGTGGCTATCCTTGGACAAGCGCGCTTCCAGTTCCGCGACACGCGCCGACAATCGCCGAACTTCGGCGATCAACGGAAACAACAGGCGGATGATTTCATCCTTCTGCGCGTGGCTCAGGCTCGACAGATTCGGCAGTTGATCCGGCAACTTGTCCATGACTTACAGCATACGTCACGCTTGCTTAAAGTACAATCATTTCCCTCACTCTGATTAGAGACAAATTGGCGACGTTAAAGCCTTTGGCGCCGGTGCGGAAGGTGTTTGCTTCGCCACTGCGACCGAGGCCGATGTCGGCAAAGCCATGCAGCGGCAGGCTGCCCAGTTTCAAGCCGCGGCGCGCGGAATTGGCTTCATAGATCTGCGCAACCTGACGTTCGAGTTCTTCGATTTTGGCGGCTTGCTGCGCCACTTGCGGCGCGCTTTGCGCCACGGCCGGTGCGGTGGCAGAGGGAGCAGCAGCCGCGGGCTGGGCGCCGCGCAGTCGCGACACTTCCGTGCTCAGTTGTTCGATCTGCTTCAGGCTTTGCTCAAGCTTTTTTTCCAGTTCGTCGATGCGCTGGGTGGGTGATTTTTGTGCCAGCACCAGCGTCGGTGCGGCGAGCAATGCGCTCAGCATTACCAGCGCTACGCTACGCGCAAGCCGCGTAAGCGTAAGGTTTTTCCGCCGAGCGGTATTGGGTGGAAAAGCGGGTAGAAAAGCGGGTATTAAAACGGTGGAACGTATAGTCAAGGTGCCATCTCCAGCGAATTGTTCCGAAATACCAGTAATATTGCTACTGGCAAATTGAGTATACGGTTATCGCTATTGGGTGCCAATGAATTGTCGCTAGGCATGTCGCATATTGAACCGGTAACTGCGCAGAAGATACAGTCGCACCGTTGAATTTACCAACTTGACACAAATTCCAATGGTGAAACTGGCGCGGTAAAGCGCGCTATATTCCGTTTTCAGCGTGTAGCAGGTTTGATCTTTTGCTGCGTGCAATGGCGGGCTGGATTCAGTTTTTTCAAGGCATTCTGTGCCCCTATAATTTTTTAATCTAAATCAACAGGTTCTGTTTCGTATGCGAGATTGCCGTGATGTGTAGGACGGGCCCTTGAAAAAGTCGCTGCGATGGTCGTGGATACCGATAGTGGCAGGCGGTTTGCTGCTGGGTCTGGTAGTTGGCATCAATGCTTTTGATGAGCCGCTCGATGCGCAGGCTGCGGCGCTGGGCGAGCCGCGTGCGTCCGCTGTGCCGGCGTCACAAAACGGCTATCTCGCAGTGATCGGCATGGGTGCCGCAGATGGCACCGATGCCACTGTCTACGCCAAAGCCTGGCTGGCTGAGGCTCGCATGGCAGCGCAGGAAAATCGACCTGAAAAACCCATTGAGGCTAAACGTGCCGAGCGTCCGGCCCTGTGTGATGCATCGCAAATGTCATGTCTGGCCGCGACGCAAGACAAGGCGGACACGGCCCGAGTGCAACTGGAAAGTTATAGCGAGGACCTTGCGCGCTATGAAAAGCTGATTGCTTATAACGCCTATGAGGAAATTCTCGATTACCGCTTCAATCTGGAATCGCAGTTTCCGCGCTATACGCCGATGGCTGCCGCGCAGCGTGCCTGGCTAGTGCGCGCCGCACTGGTGGTACAGGCGGGCAATATTGATGAG
>CANKUB010000207.1 GCA_947486575.1 Betaproteobacteria bacterium
CTGGGGTGCGCTGTGACGGCAACGTGTTTCAATCTGCGGCTGCCATGCTCGATGACCACGAATACGTAGAGCATTCGGAAAGTCGCCGTGACCGCAATGAAAAAATCACACGCCAGAATCACTTTTGCAGGGTTCTTCAGGAACGTCGACCAGCGCTGGTCGCCACGGGGTTGCCCGGGCGGTGCCTTCGGCATGTACTTGCGTACGGTACGGGGCGAAACCCGAATATTCAGTTTCACCAATAGTTCGTTGGCTATTCGCTCTTCACCCCACAGCGGATTTGCCTGCGCCATCCTGCGGATCAATGCTCGCAATTCGGCAGGTATCGGTGACCGCCCTGACCTACATTGGCCCCGCCAAAAAAGCCGCCACCCCAGCCGATGCCAGCGAATAATGGTTGCCGGGCGAACCATTACAACCGCATCGCGCCAATCAAAGAGTCTGGTAAACAGCGCAAGACTAATACGAGTCAATGCATCCACTCTTCGCGGCTTGACGCCCCGCTCCAAATACTTGGCCAGTTGCCGACGAAGAACCAGATTCTCGGCACGGATTGCATTGGACGAACGAAAGAACGAAAACCCCAGCCCTAAAATGTCTGAGAAAAATCCGATCGCCATTTGTGACAACCTGTGCATGCGATCATCTTGCCAGATTCCAATCCATTCCGCAGCCGCCAACTTCGCTGATTCGTATGGCGCGCATTTTTGCGGAGTACAAGGTCATACCTTACTTCCGCTAACGCGCCAGTCGCCTACTGCACGCGGAACCGAACGGAGCACGATAACTTTGAAACCGCTCGCAAAAGAAGTATTTGTCTGCGGAAATCCGGGACTCATTCCACGAAGAGAATACTGCCTGCGAAGGGAAATTTTTGTGACAGATTGTGCAACGGCGCACGTTGGCCGCTTTCCATCGCTACCGCGTAGATGCTTTGCGATTGCGCTTGCGCTCACCGGCGTGCTCGCGGACGTGCCACAGGCATCCGCGCAAGCCTATCCAACTAAACCCGTACGCCTGATCGTGCCCTATCCGGCCGGCGCCAGTATTACCGCGCGCGAAATCTCCAATGCACTGGCTCAGGCGCTGGGACAACAGTTTGTGGTTGACCATCGTCCCGGTGCTGCCGCCACCATGGGCCACACACTGGTATCGAAATCCGCGCCAGACGGCTACACCATCGGGATAGGCACCACGGGCGGTCTGGTGTCAGGCCCGGCGCTACTGGGCAGCCGCATCGCCTATGATCCGCTCAAGGATTTCACCCACATCGGCCTTGCGACGTATATTTATTACGCCTTGTTCGTCAATGCCAGTTCGCCTGCGCATTCAGTCGCCGATTTCATCAAGCTCGCAAAAGCGTCGCCAGGCAAGCTCAATTATTCCTCACCCGGCGTTGGCACCCCTAACCACATCGGCGGCGCGCAACTGGTGACGCTGGCCGGCATTGATCTGCTGCACGTCCCTTACAAAGGCAGCGGACTGTCACTCTCCGATCTGATCGCCGGTACCATCCATCTCACCATCACTGGGTTCTCCTCAACGATGCCGCATATCAAGGCGGGACGGCTGCGCGTCCTCGGCGTCGGCCATACCCAACGCATCAAGTTCGCGCCGGAGGTGCCGGCGGTCAACGAAACCGTACCCGGCTACTACAACACTGGCTGGTGGGAGCTGATCGCGCCACCGGGTTTGCCCAAGCCCATCGTCGAGAAGTTGAACTCGATCGTGAACAAGGCGCTGCAATCGGCGGACGTCGCACAGCGATTTTTTGCGGTTGGCCTCGAGGCCGCGACGTCGACACCGCAGGGCTACACGGATCTCATACGCAACGATTTGCAAGCCTGGCGCAAGCTGATCACCGAAGCGAAAATCAGCGTTGATTCGTTGCCGTGAATTAGCGGGCTTCCGGGACTTGCTTGCGCCTTGGGCTCACTCCACCTTGATCTTCCGATCCCGAATCAGTTTGCGCCAGCGCTCGATATCCGACTTGATAAGCACCGCCAGTTGGGAAGGCGGGCCGCCCAGCGCGGTCGAACCGTCGGCTTCCAGCACTGCAGCAAAATCCTTGTCCTTTACGATGGCATTGATTTCCGTGTTCAAGCGGCTGACGATCTCCTGCGAGATGCCTTTCGGGCCCAGGATCGCCTTCCAGTCGTAGGGGTCGAAGCCGGGTAGTCCTGCTTCGGGGTAAGTCGGCACGTCGGGCATCGACGGCAGGCGGTGGCTGCCGCCGACGGCCAGCGCGCGGATGCGGCCGTTTTTTACCATCGGCGCTGCCACTGTTGGATTGGCCGTGGTCACCGCGATGTGACCGCCCAGCATGTCCGTCAGCGCCTGCGAGGAGCCTTTGTAAGGCACGTGGCTCATCTGGATGCCGGCGACCGAAGCGAACTGCTCCATATTCATATGCGCTATGGCGCCGATGCCAGCCGTACCGAACGTCACCTGGCCGGGATAGCGCTTGGCGGCATTGATCAGATCGCGCAGCGTTTTGAACGGTGAGTTCGGGGCTACGATGAAGACAGCCGGGGCGCGGGCAAGCGCGACGATGGGCGTGACGTCATTCAGTGGATCGAAGGGCGTCTTGCCGAGAGACGCCTGGATGCCGTACGTGCTCGAGGTGGAAAGCAGTGTATAACCGTCCGGCGCCGAATTCACCACGATCTCAGCACCAATGTTGCCGCTGGCGCCTGCGCGATTCTCGACGACGACCGATTTTCCCATGCGTTCGGTGAGCTTTAAGGCCACGGTTCGCGCCATGACGTCGCCGCCGCCGCCGGGAGAAAATGGCACGATGAGGCGTATCGGTCGAGACGGATAGGGCTGCTGACTCCAGGCAGACGGCGCCAGTACCAGGACACACCCCAAGGTCACAACAAGCAACGATGGCAACAGCAAACCTCTGGGCATTATCGAGCTTCCCAAAAAATGTATTATCTCTGGCACGCAGAGTCGTGCCAGAGCAACAAGGTAGCACAAAATTCACGCCCGACCGGGCGACGATGCGGGGGCGCGTGACGTATAAGCGCCAAGCTGTAACGCAGAGGTCATTCGCGTTACACTTTTACTTTCACCTATTCGCCATGCACAGGAGAGACACCGATGTCCAGAAGATATGACGGCCTGACGCCTTATGAGGGCTACGAAGACGCAATCGTCGAGAAAAAGGATGGGGTTGTCATCTTCACGCTCAATCGTCCGGAAAAGCTCAACGCACTCTCGCCCGGCCTGCGCTTCGGTCTGAAACGCATTCTGGAGGACGTGAACGACGACGACGATGCCAAGGTGCTGGTGCTCACGGGTGCGGGTCGCGGTTTCTGCTCAGGCGCGGACATGGTTGGGCAGTCGCATGCGAACAACCCGGCGCCGAGCCGGCAGGACATCGAGGAATCCCGCTTCGGCTGGATTGGGCGCTTTCGCACCATGCGCAAGCCCGTGATTGCCGCGGTCAATGGCGTGGCGGCTGGCGGCGGGTTTGCGCTGGCGCTCGCCTGCGATGTGCGCATCGCGTCCGATCAGGCGCGCTTTGTGTCGGCTTTCGTGCGCCGCGCGATCCTGCCCGATCAAATGTCAACGTGGCTGCTGCCGCATCTAGTGGGAACGTCAAGGGCGCTGCTCATGCATTGGCTAAGCGACGAGGTGAAGGCGGAAGAAGCCCTGCGCATCGGCTTGGCCGACAAGGTCGTGGCGCACGAAGAGCTCATGGCGCGTACGATGGAACTCGCGAACCGGCTGGCGCAGGGGCCGTCGATCACTATCGAATTGACCAAGCAGGCGGTTTACCACGCGATGGGTGTTTCGCTCGAGACGCAAGCGGAATACGAGGAAAATATGCTCAACAAGGTGCACAACACGGAAGATGTCAAAGAGGGACGGCTGGCGTTCCGTGAGAAGCGCAAGCCGGTATTCAAGGGCCGCTGAGCACCTGTTACGTTTGTTGCGTCGAGATGCTTGCTACCCCAACCCAGGGCCCCGCACAGTGCCTTGGGCCGCGAGCGCCTGCGCATCGCCGTCCGAATACCCCAGTTCACGCAGAATTGCTACGCTATCGCGGCCCGGCTCTTTCGGCGCCGAATGGCGCACTGAAAAACTATAAGCGTCGCTCTCGTACGGGATAGGCGGCAGACGACCGGCAAGATCCCCTATTTGAACGGGCAGCGTGCGGCCTTCCGAATTCACGTGCACGTCTTCCTCAAGCACGCTGGAGGGCGAGTGCAGCGGCGCCACGCATACGTCTGCGGCGTCCAGCATGGCGACGATCTCACCGCGCGTGTGGCGCGCGCACACGTCGCTGATACGTTTTTTCAACATGTCGTGATTCTCGGCGCGGCCCGGGTTGTGGTCGTAATGCTTATCCGCGGCCAGGTCCTCCATGCCGAAGATCGGGCATATACGCCGCCACTGCCCGTCACTGACGATGCCGATGAAAACCTGTTTATCGTCCTTGCAGGTAAAAAGGTCGTAGATCGCTGTGCCGTTACGCTTGCCGGAGTGGCGCTGCGCACGCATGGGCTGAGACGGTTCGCCGGTGAACTGTGCGGTGGCCATGTGCTGGCCGACATAGAACAGCGCGGTCTCGAACAAGCCGCCGGTGATGAGTTGGCCCTTGCCCGTTTTCTCCCTTTGCATAAGCGCAGCCATGACGCCGAGTACGGCATACGTTGCTGCGCCCATGTCGACAACCGATGCGCCAGCACGCATCGGCTGCCCCGCCGGACCGGTCATGAACGCCAACCCGGAAGCCATTTGTCCGGGCTCGTCCATCAACGGACGCGAAGCATACGGGCCCTTGAGGTAACCCTTGAGACTGCAATAAATGAGACGGTGGTTGGCTTCACGCACTTTGGCGTAGCCCAGGCCCAGCCTGTCCATCGAGCCGGGCGCCATATTCTCGATCAGCACGTCGGCGCGATTGATGATGCGCATCGCCACTTCACGACCCTCAGGCGAGGCGAGATTGATGACGATGCCGCGCTTGTTGCGGTTGAAGTAATAGAAAGGACCGTTGCGCCTGTTGCCCATGCGACTTTCCTGGCCCGCATCGGGCGGCTCCACTTTGATCACATCGGCGCCCATATCGCCAAGCAACAGACCGGCAGTAGGCCCGGCCACGATCTGTCCCATTTCGACAACGCGTATTCCTTCTAACGGCAGGCCGCTCATAGCTTGATCTCATCCTGTGGTGTGTGAATTGGTAAAAGTGTAGCGCGATTTGCGCTGACAGTGCAGTCCTAATCCTGTGAATATTGGCGGGCGTGCCAGGGCCTGTTTACGGCGCAAACCACTTGCTACTTGCGCGACGCCAACGCAATCACTGCATACCCCGGCGTGGTCGCTTTACCTTCTTGATTCACCACGTTGATGTCCAATCGCACCAGGTTTTCGCCGCCTTCGCTTTTCTTTTCGGTAACTTTGCCCGTGCAGGTGAGCACATCGTGCTTCTGGTTGAGGGCACGGTACTGCACATTCATTTCCTTCATGTCGGCTTCGTCACCGGCCCACTCGCGCAGCATGTTGTGCAAATAGGCCCAGCGCAGATTGCCCATGCCGAAAGCGCCCTGGGCGTTGCCACCGTTGCGGCCGGATTCGTCGTCCATGTGGATGTAGACAAACTCATCGTTGACCGCGGCGTAGCGGTTCCAGTGCATGAAGTCGGTCTGCTTGACCCAAGCGGGGATTTCGTCGCCGACTTTGACGTCTTCAAAATAAACCTTGTTAGCCATGATGTGCTCCGCGCTCAGTAAACGATGGAAATGGAAATACGGCTGCGCACGAACTCGCCCTTCTGATTGGTCCAGCGCATCTCGGTGGATTTGTAGAGCGTCAAGCCGAGTTTCCCCACTTTTTCCTCCATGTGTACCAACGCGGTTTTGGAGGTGATCACGTCGCCGGGACGGATGGGCACGCCGTAGACTTCTTTTTGGCCGCCGTTCATGGTGCGTTCGCCCACGCCGCGCTTGGCGGGACGCGGCGCGCGGTCGGGCGGGCGTATCGCGGGCCACGCGAAGGGATTGAATTCGCGCGGCGCGACAATGCCGCCGTGCTTGGTAGTCCTGGCGTAATCTTCGTCCCAGAATATTTTGGGCGGCACGTCGGGCCAGTAGACGGCGATAGCCCACTTGCGCAGGTCCGAGCAATCCACCGGATGCGACACTTCCGGTGTGCTCCAGACGTTCAGGCTGTCTTTCAGGGCTTGGGTAATCAGTGTGGCGGGCGCTGCAGCGGTCTCCGTACTCATAACTCCTCCGTTGGTGGACGCAGGCGAGAATTTTACACCGCAATAGGTCCGTAACCGCAGAACCAATCCGTATCAGTGGCCTCGCCGGCTCTGAGCCATCTGCGCCTTGCGGAGTCAACGCGCAAAACCGGACATCGCGTGAAACTTTTCTGCAGTCACGCTATTGTGCTCCGCAAAAATCAACGCCACGCGATTTCAAGGGAGTCCACCGTCGCTCACGCAATAGCTGGCCCCAACGAATACTCGTGGTGCAATCCACCAAGCACGGGGTTCGAACGGCAACGCCCTCCCCCAGCCGATGGCGGAAGTTTGATGGTCTCGCGCTCGTCGCTACAGTGTTCGGCGGGCCCTCCACGTTAGGACCCAAACTGCTGTGCGGTCGTCCACCGTTGTAATGGGCCACCCAACATTTCAAAATTTCACGCAGATGCGACTCCGTCATCGGTATCAGCCAATCCAGGCATTCACGGCGTA
>CANKUB010000208.1 GCA_947486575.1 Betaproteobacteria bacterium
AGACAATGTGTTTCCGTTGCGCAAGGAGAAAGCTGCGCAAGCACTTGTTTTTAAAGAGAAAAATATTAAGCCGCTGGATGGGTTGGATGCCTACCCCTTCATACAAGTCAGCGGCGATGGGGTGCATGAAATCCCTGTCGGCCCGGTGCACGCGGGCACCATAGAGCCGGGGCACTTTCGGTTTTCAATCGTCGGCGAACGTGTGTTGCGATTGGAGCAACGCCTGGGTTACAAACACAAGGGCATCGAAAAACGCTTTGAGCAAATGTCATTGAGTGAAGGTGCCAAGCTCGCGGCTCGCGTGTCAGGGGATTCCACCGTCGCGTTTGCCTGGGCGTATGCCATGGCGGTGGAGAGTGTGGCTGATCTCACCCCGTCGCCGCGCGCGCTGTGGCTGCGCGCGTTATTGCTGGAGCGTGAACGCCTTGTCAATCATCTGGGTGATTTGGGTTTTCTCGGTAACGATGCGGGGTTTGCGTTTGGCTTGTCGCAATTTTTGATCCTGAAAGAGGATGTCCTGCGGTTAAATCTTGCGCTGTTTGGCCACCGTTACCTGATGGACGTGATTGTGCCGGGGGGTATCGCGCGCGATTTTCCCGATGACGGCGTGACGCGCGTGCGCGATGAATGCGCGCGCCTTGAGGAAGCCGTTCAGCGCATGCAGCACATTTATGATGAACATGCGGGTTTGCAGGATCGCTTTGTTGATTGCGGCCGTGTGACACCTGAGCTTGCCGCGCACCTGGGGTTGATCGGTCAGGCCGGGCGCGCGAGCGGGCAGGCGTGCGACGTGCGCGTGACACATGCATGCACGCCTTATCGCGAACTGGACGTTAAAATTTCGCACCACAGCGCAGGCGACGTGGCCGCGCGCGTGGCAGTGCGTTTTGCCGAAATGTATGAATCGATACGCTTGCTGCGGCTGATTGTGGATCGTTTGCCGCTGGGTGAAATCAGCGTCGATGTGCCCATGCCAGGCGCCGGCAAAACAGGCATAGGTTGGGTGGAAGGCTGGCGCGGCGACGTGTTTGTCGCGCTGGAAACCGGCAGCGAAGGCCGTATCGCGCGACTGCATCCGCGAGACCCGTCGTGGCATAACTGGCCGCTGCTGGAGCACGCGATTCTTGGCAATATCGTGCCGGATTTCCCGTTGATCAATAAATCGTTCAACCTGAGTTACGCAGGGCAGGATTTGTAACCATGTTTCAGTTGCTCAAACAAATTGCCAAAACTGGCATCAAGACGGAAGCTTATCCGCTACCGGATGACGCACTGCGTGTGACTGTGAATCGTTTGCAGGCAGCGGTGCTTGAACGGTTTCACGGGTCGCTGGCAATACGCCATGTCGACGCGGGCTCATGCAATGCCTGCGAGCTTGAGATCAATCAACTGAATTGCGCGTACTACAATCTTGAAGGCTTGGGCATCAAGTTTGTTGCCAGCCCGCGGCATGCGGATATGTTGCTGGTAACCGGGCCGGTGTCGCGCCACATGGCGGTTGCGCTAAAACGCACATACGACGCTACACCCGAACCCAAGCTTGTGGTGGCGGTGGGGGACTGCGGTGGTTGCAGCGGTATTTTTGGCGAGAGCCCTGAAAACTATGCGAGCTGCGGGCGCGTGTCGAATGTCATTCCGGTGGATGTGGTTGTGCCTGGCTGTCCGCCGACGCCGGTGGCGTTAATGCAGGGGATATTGACGGCGATTGATGTCAAAAAGGTCTGAACATGTCGCACGGTGATTAATTCACCCGATACTTCTTCACCATTTTTTCATCCAGCTCAATGCCGAATCCCGGCAGATTCAGTACCTTGATCATGCCGTTTTTCGCCAGCGGACGATTCACCCACATATGCTGCCAGATTGGGTCGCGATCCGGATGCGCGAAGCATTCGGCGTAAGTGCCGTGCGGCACGGCGGACAGCAATTGTGAGGCGATCTGTGCTTCTTCGTGATGCGCCATGCGGATGCCGCTGGCCGCACACAAGGCGGCCACGCGCCGCCAGTCGGTAACACCACCGCCTTCGGATACATCGTAGTTCACATAATCCACGGCACCGGCGTCTATGAGCCGCCGCACGCCCTGACAGGATATTTCACTCTGGCCCGCGGTTACCGGCATACGTATGCTACGGCGCACACGCGCCATCATGGCTGCATCGTCGTACCACAGACAGGGCTCTTCAAACCACGCGATGTTCAACGGCTCGATCAGGCGCGCAAATTCAATGGCATCCTGCGCGTTCCAGCCGCGATTGGCATCCACGCAGATCATGAAATCGTTGCCAACGGCTTTGCGCGCCACGGCCACGCGCTTGGCGTCTTCAGCCGGTGACAGGCCGCCCACCTTGAATTTGCAGCCCGCCATGCCGGTCTTGCGATACGACTCCACTTCCTTGCCAAAATCCGCGAGCTTCTTGCCCGGCATGTAGTAGCCACCGATGGAAATAATCGGCAGCGTGTCGCGGTAGCCACCAAGCAGTTCGCGCACGGACTTACCAAGCGACTTGCCAATCAAATCCCAGATGGCGCAGTCCATGCACGAAATCGCTTCGAGCAAAACCTTGCGGTCGCCTTGCGCGGTGGTCAGCGCAAACATTTTTTCCCATATTCGCTCGTACTCAAAAATGCTCATACCTTTTATCAGCGGAAACAGATCCTCCGTGACGATCCGCGCAATCTCGCCCGCATGCGCGCGATTGTCGCCGTTGTAGACGTTGCTGGTCAGCCCGTCGCTGGTGCGCAGGCGCGTGATCACCGTGCTGCGTTTCAATACGTTGTAAGTTGCCCCGCCGAAATTCAGTGGCAGAGGAATATCAACGGCGATGGCTTCTACACTTTGCAGTTTCATGTGTGGCTTCTATAATAAAATATCAATAAAAATAAATACTTATGTTTATTTAACCTTCATGCCCGGCTGAGCGCCAATGTCGGGTGATAGCAGGAATAATCCTGGCGCGTCACCACTGGCGGCCAGCACCATGCCTTCAGACATGCCGAATTTCATTTTGCGTGGTGCGAGGTTGGCGACCACGACGGTGTGTTTGCCGATGAGTGTTGCGGGGTCGTAAGCCGATTTGATGCCTGCGAATACTTGCCGCGTGCCAAGTGCGCCGACATCTAGCGTAAGTTTCAGCAATTTGTCCGCACCTTCGACGTGTTCGGCGTTGGCGATTCTTGCGATGCGCAGATCGACCTTGGCGAAATCGTCAATGGTTATCGTTTGCTTGTCGGCGGGATTGGGTGTTGCTTCCGCTTTTGCAGGGCTGGCGGGGTGCGGCGTGGAGGCTGTCACTGCTTTTGATTCCTTGGGTAATTCGAAGAGGGCGTCGAGTTGTTTTTCGTCGACACGGGTCATCAAATGTCTATACGACCCGATGGCGTTTTTGTCTGATAGTGGCGTGTCGACATCGGCCCAAGTTAATTCCGGCAGCCCTAACAAACCTTCAATGTTTGTAGCTACTTGCGGTAGTACGGGCTTGAGATAGATTGTCAGTATGCGAAAGGCTTCCAGTGCGCGAGTGCATACACTGTGCAGTGTAGTTTCCTTGTCGGCTTGCTTGGCCAGTTCCCATGGTTTATCGCTGTCCACGAGTTTGTTTACCCTATCCGCAAGTTCCATTACCTTGCGCAATGCCTTGGCGAAATCCCGTTGCTCGTAAAGCCCTTGGATTTCTGGGGCTTCATTTCTAATGTTTGCCAAAGTGGCGTCGTTCTGCCATAGGGCTGGGTCTTGTACGCGACCTTTGAACCGTTTTTCAATGAACCCCGCGCACCGGCTCGCAATATTCACATACTTGCCAATCAGATCACTATTTACCCGCGCCATGAAATCATCGGGATTGAATTCAATATCCTCAACCGCCCCATTGAGCTTGGCGGCGATGTAATAACGCAGCCACTCCGGATTCATGCCCAGTTCAAGATAGCGCAGCGGGCTGAGGCCGGTGCCGCGTGACTTGGACATCTTTTCGCCACCGAGCTGGATGAAGCCATGCACATACACGTGGCTGGGCACCTTGTAGGGGGCACCTGCAAACTTCAACATTGCAGGCCAGAACAAGGTGTGGAAGTAAATGATGTCCTTGCCGATAAAGTGGATTTGCTCAGTCTTCGGGTCGCTCAGGAAATTTTCGAAATCGATGCCTGTTTTGTCGCAATAGTTCTTGAAGCTCGCCAGATAGCCAATGGGCGCGTCGAGCCACACGTAGAAATATTTTCCCGGCGCGTCGGGAATGGGGATGCCAAAGTACGGCGCATCACGGGAAATGTCCCAGTCGCCCAGCTCCCGGTCACCCTTCCCTTCCAGCCATTCGCGAGCCTTGTTGGCAACCTGCGGCTGCAGGCGACCTGGCGCATCAAGCCACTCTTTAAGAAACGCGACACACTCCGGATCGGAAAGTTTGAAGAAAAAGTGATCCGAGGTGCGCAACTCTGGTTTTGCGCCGGATAGCGTTGAATACGGGTTTTTGAGTTCGGTCGGCGAATAAACGGAACTGCATACTTCGCAGGCATCACCATACTGATCTTTCGCGCCGCACTTGGGGCATTCGCCCTTGATGTAGCGGTCGGCGAGGAACATACCTTTGACCGGGTCGTAGAACTGCTCGACCGGTTTGGAATAGGTCAGCCCGGCAGCCCGCAGGCGTTTGTAGATATCCTGCGATAGCTCGGTATTCTCCGGAGAATCCGTGGAATGCCAGTTGTCGAACTTGATGTGAAATCCGTCGAGGTATTGTTTGCGGCCCGCTGCGATGTCAGCCACAAAAGCCTGCGGTGTTTTACCGGCCTTTTCTGCGGCAATCATGATGGGCGCACCGTGGGCGTCGTCCGCACCAACGAAGTGCACCTCGTTGCCCTGCATACGTTGAAAGCGCACCCAGATATCGGCTTGGATGTACTCCATGATGTGCCCGATATGGAACGCGCCATTGGCGTAGGGCAGGGCGGTGGTGATGAATATGCGGCGCTGAGTCATGGGTGTGGTGCTGAATCGCTGCTAAAGACTTGAATTGTAACAAAATCCATCCTGTTTCCCCGCATTGAAGATCACCGGTAAATCACACTTGGCAGGCAATTCTCATTACAATTCTGCCCTCAGCAATCCACAAGACACTCACATGGCTATCACCGAACAGCAAGTCAAAGACGCACTGCAAACCCTCGTCGATCCGAATACGCACAAGGATTACGTTACCAGCAAGTCCGCGCGCAATATCAAGGTGAGCGGCAATGACGTGTCGCTCGATGTTCAGTTGGGTTATCCAGCGAAGAGTCAGCTTGCGCCGATACGTGACGAAATCATTGCCAAGCTGAAGACGCTGCCGGGCATGGGCAACGTGTCGGTGAGCGTCACCATGAATATCATCAAGCACGCGGTGCAGCGTGGCGTGAAGCTGGTGCCGGGCATCAAGAACATTATCGCGGTGGCTTCCGGCAAAGGCGGCGTGGGCAAAAGCACGACGGCAGTGAATCTTGCGCTGGCGTTGGCGGCCGAAGGCGCGACGGTGGGCATGCTGGATGCGGATATTTACGGCCCGTCGCAGCCGATGATGCTGGGTATCACTGGCAAGCCCGTGAGTAAAGACAATAAGTCCCTGGAGCCGATGGAAGGCCACGGCATCCAGGCGATGTCGATTGGTTTTCTGATCGACAATGACACGCCGATGGTGTGGCGCGGGCCGATGGTGACGCAGGCGCTGGAGCAATTGCTCAATGAAACCAAATGGCGCGATATTGACTATTTGATTGTTGATTTGCCGCCGGGCACCGGTGATATTCAGCTCACGCTATCGCAACGCGTGCCGGTGACGGGTGCGGTGATTGTGACCACGCCGCAGGACATTGCGCTGATCGATGCGCGCAAAGGTTTAAAAATGTTCGAGAAGGTGAACATTCCGATTCTGGGTATTGTGGAAAACATGTCGATGCACGTGTGCTCGAACTGCGGCCATGAAGAGCGCATCTTCGGCGAAGGCGGCGGCGCGAAGATGAGTAAAGATTACGACATGGAATTGCTCGGTTCGCTGCCGCTGGATATACATATTCGCGAACAGGCGGATTCTGGAATGCCCACCGTGGTGGCTGATCCTGACAGCCGTGTAGCGCAAATCTATAAACAGATTGCACGACGCGTGGCCGTAAAAATCGCTGAAAAACAGCAGGATCATTCTTCGGTGTTCCCGAAGATTGTGGTGCAAAATACCTGATGCGTCGGGGTTGACGGCTGGCGCAAGTGTGGGTGACTATTTGCAAATGGTTTGACAAGATTGGCAGTATCGATGAGGCGCGCTATGGATAAAATCAATGTACATGATGCCAAGACCCAGATGTCGAAATTGCTGGAGCGCGTGGAGCGAGGTGAGGAAATCATCATTGCCCGTGCGGGCCGACCAGCGGCGATGCTGGTGCCTTTGGCGTCGCGCCGCGGTCGGCGCAAACTAGGTGCGCTGGACGGGCGCTTTGATATTCCTGATGACTTCAATACGCCGTTGCCGGCAGCGTTATTAAAGGCATTTTCAGGGGTGAGGTGATGCAACTATTGGTCGATACGCACTTGTTGCTATGGTCGGTCGGGGCCAGCAAAAAACTTCCAGCCGAAGCGCGCGACTTGATAACGGATCCGGCCAA
>CANKUB010000209.1 GCA_947486575.1 Betaproteobacteria bacterium
CGATACCAGCGTTTCACTTCTTCGACGGCATCCGGCGGAATCTGATTGGCGTTGATCATGATGTAGTTCGTGGTATTACGCATCACCTGATCGCCGGGCGCCAGTTGTTCGCCCTCAATGCGCAGCAGCCGCTTCGCCATCCCGGTCATGCGTTTGCTCCATGGCGACAAATTCTCGCGGCCTATGGCCAGATACGGCGGGCTGTGCAGCACGCTGTGTGAATTCAGATCGTAGGTCGCCACCGCGACCTTCGGGTCATCCACGCCTTGCCAACGCACAGCATTGATAAAGCCCTGACAGCGTTGCCGTTCAGGCAGGTGCTCAGTGTCATACCAATCATTGAATTCGCCTGCATCCACCATGCTGTAATTGAAACCGGCGACGAGCAATCCATTGGGCGTATTTGCCATTTTGTTTCTCCTAATCAACGCGTATGTTTGCAGATTTGATCACCGGCGCCCACTTGGCAAGCTCAGCCCGTATGTGCTCACCGAATTTCTCCGGCGCGCCGCCCATCGGCTCGTAACCGTTTTCGATCATGCGTTTTTTCATTTCTGGCGTGCTGATGATGCGATTAAAATCCGTATTCAAGCGCCGGATGATATCGGCTGGTGTGCCGGCAGGGGCCAATTGTCCATTCCACGACGTCACGTCATACCCTGCAACGCCGGTTTCCTGCACCGTCGGCAAATCCGGCAATGCCAGCGCGCGTTTGCCACTGGTGACAGCTATCGCCTTCATCTTGCCGGACTTGATATGCTGCACCACTGTTGCCGGTTCGCCAAAGATCATGGCAATTTCACCGCCCATCAGCGCAATGGCCGCAGGGCCGCCGCCTTTGTACGGTACGTGCGTGAGGGGTGCACCCGTGAGCGACGCGAAATAAGCACCGGCCAGATGATTGATCGCCCCGTTGCCGCTGGAACCGTAGGTGAACTGATCCGGCTTTGATTTCGCCAGCGCCACAATATCCTTCGGTGTTTTTACCGGCAACGACGGATGCACCACCAGCACCTGCGGCACAGAAGCTGTCCAGATCAGCGGCGCGAAGTCGCTCTCCTTGAACGGCATCTTGCGGAAGATATGCGGGTTGATGGAATGTGTACCCGAATATGCGAACACAATGGTGTAGCCATCCGGCGGCGACTTCGCAGCGATTTCAGCGCCGATGTTGCCGGAAGCGCCGCCACGGTTATCGACCACCACAGGCTGCCCCAGCGCTTCAGACAAAGCGGTTTGCAGTATACGTGCCAGCACATCCGCGCCGCCGCCGGGTGGCCACGGCACGATCCAGCGCACGGTCTTGGAGGGCCATGCCTGTCCTGAGCCCGTCGAAGTGGATTGCGCGTAAGCGTTTGCCGAGCACAGCTGTCCCAACGCCATCACCGTGGCGATAAATTTGTAAACTAATGTTTTCACTTATTTATTTCCTTGGCGTTTACATATCGCCGTGAAGCCTGCCGGTAGACCGCGACATCATCCGGCAGCACCGGCACAACATTTTTATCCACAACCGCGATACCGCGATAAGGTGTTGAACGGTCTATGCCTGCGACCTTGAGCCAGGTAAACAAACCCGCCGCCAGCTGTATGTCGGGCACATCACGATTAGTTACCAGCAGCACCTGATCTTCGGCCACCAACGGTGCGGCGGGCAGCCCTTCAAACAAATTGCGCTTGTACCATTGCTTATCGATCAACGGCAACCACTCGCCCATGCCGCGCACGCTTTGGTAATACTCGCTTGCGAACACATCCGCCGACGCAACACCGTACATCGCAAGCGACGGCGAATGCAATGGATGGGTAGTAGTAAATCGCTGTGCAGAAAACACGCCCGGCACCGTGGCCATGATGCGCAAATGCTCAAAGTACCACTGCGCCCAGTCCGCTTCGCGCGTAGGGTCAGTGAGGCCGCTTTGGCTGTTGAAGATCACGCGGCCTCACCTGACCGGCTGCTAAACCGAACGCAGTTTGCGCGCCGGCTTTTTGGCCGAGCCTGGCTCTGACAATTTGCGCAGCAGGCTGCCGCAATCCATGATCTTCGGATCGACGCCCATCACGTCATAAGCTTGCCAAGCGGACGCCTGCACCGCCGAATACACCGGCTTGCCGAGATCGCGCTCCAGTTGATCCAGCACTTCCAGCGCGCGCAACTGCGTGCATGCCACAAACACCGCTTCGGATTTGGACGTGGTGATTTCTTTCACCTTGCGATAAATCTCTTCCGGCTGAATCTTGGCGTGATCGAACATGTCGAGCATGTCGAAAGTGCCGAGTTTCACCACGTCGATACCATGGGCTTTCAGAAAATGTTTGAGGCGCTCGTTGGTGACCTCCACATACGGGGTCACGATATCCACTTTTTTGAACCCACCCGTTTGCAGACAAGCCGCCATGCCGCCTGCGGTAGTCACTGTCGGCGCCTTGGTAATGGCCGTCAGTTGTTCGCAGATTTTCTTGTTCCAGGTCGGGCCTTCAAAAAAACTGCCGCTGGTGCAGCCATAGACGACCACATCGGGCTCGATCATGCCCACATCAGTTGCCGCAGCTTTACTGGCGTCTTCCATGCCGCGCAAGGTCTCAGGCGTCCCGTGCCGTCCACCCGCTATGCGCGCGGTATGCACTGACACGCCCGGCGGCGCAATTTTCCAGAATTCCGTTTCCATGGTGGTGTTGATTGAGGGAACCAGCAAGCCTATGCGTCCGCGCCATCCGTACATGTCAGTCTCCGTTAAAGTGAATGAACTAGATTACATCTAGGTAGGTTTGAATTCGTTTTATAAGCCGTGCTGAAAATCGTGTCAAACCGGTTTTCAACGGCAGGGTCACCGCATGGTAATGACTACTTTGCCCAGCGCTTTGCGGTCCTTGACCGTGTTGAGCGCTGTTACATAATCCTTCATCGGGAACGCCGCCATCACCTGGGGCTTCAGTTTGCCCTCGGTATAAAGCGCAAACAGATGTTCGTAGGCGTTGCGCACCACTTCAGGTTTACGCTCACGATAGTCACTGCTTTGCAGGCCAATCAACGCAATATTCTTGACCAAAAGGTAGCCGATCTTGACTTCGGGAATGCGCCCAGCGGCAAAGCCGATGATCACCAGACGTCCGCACCAGGCCATGACCCGCAGACAGGCATCAAAAACGTCGCCCCCGACGGAATCCAGCACGATGTCCACCCCGCGCTTACCGACAGCGTCGAAGACCTGCTTGCGGAAGGACTCACGCAGGTCGGGCACGTCAGTGCGCACCACATGATCAGCACCGCTGGCACGCGCCAACTGCGCTTTTTCTTCGGAGCTGACAGCGGCAACTACCACCGCACCCAAGGCCTTGGCCAATTGCACCGCGGCGAGACCTACGCCGCCTGCGGCACCCGTCACCAAGACGATTTCGCCTGCGCGAAACTGCGCGCGCTCGGTCAGCGCGTTGTGCGCGGTCAGATACACCAGCCCCATGGCGGCACCCTCTTCAAAGCGCATCGCCGCGGGCATCACCATGCACAGAATTTCGCTTACCACAGCACGTTCGGCAAACGCCCCATGTTCGATTTGTGCGATAACTCTATCGCCCGGTTTTACCCGCGTGACGCCTTCGCCAACAGCCGCCACCACGCCCGCAAGATCCTTGCCTGGCACAAACGGACGCGGCGGCAGGTTTTGATACGTGCCACCAATCACCAGCAGATCAGGAAAATTCACGCTGGCGGCGTGAATATCGATCAGCACCTGCCCTTTACCCGGCTGCGGATCAGGAAATTCACCCAGCGAAAGTTTTTCAACAGTGCCATGTTCGTTAACGATTAAAGCTTTCATATTCATATAACTATTTGTTTTATTGATTATTTTAAGATGCCATTGTCACTACCCAGCGCGGGATAGCCAGCTTCAATATTGGCTTTGCGAAACGCATTGTCCACCGGCACCGGCAGTGCAATGACCGATTTGCCGTCTGCAGTCACTTTGCGGCTGAACACGCCCCGTGCCTTGAAGTGCGGATCGTCGAGCGCTTCCTGCATGGTGGCGACCACACAGCTACACAAATCCTTGCCGACAAATAGGGCCTGCCACTCCGCAGCGGTTTTTTCGCGCATGCGCTTCGCAACGGCACGCTTGGTCGCCGCAGCATCTTTAGCATCGTCGCGAAAGACTGCTTCAAGCTGGATGGCATCGCAAAACTTTTCCCAAAACTTTTGTTCGAGAGGCGCCGCAGCGACAAATCGGTCATCGCGCGTGCGATAGACAAAAAAGCGCGGACTGCCGCCGGTAACCAGATCCCCACCCGGCTTGGGCCACTCGCCGGCGGCAAGACCATTGCCCATGGCCCAGTACAAAAACGTGAACAGGTTGTCACCCATTGCAATATCGAGCTTGCAACCCGTGCCGCTGGCGTCGCGCGCGCGCAGGGCGAGCAGGATATTGATTACGGCCGGATAGGTGCCGCCGCCGATATCCGCAATCAGCGCTGGCGGCACGATTGGCGCACCGTCCTCGCCCGCGGCCAGTGACAACATACCGGATTCTGCCACGTAGTTGATGTCATGCGCGGCAACGTCTGCGCGCGGGCCGGTCTGTCCGTAGCCCGTGATCGCACAATAGATGATGCGCGGATTCATCGCATTCATCGCGTCATATCCCAGCCCAAGCCTGTCCATCACACCGGGACGAAATTGCTCAACCACGACGTCAGCTTCCTGGATCAGTGGCACGAGTTGCTTGCGCACCTTGGCATCCTTGAGATCAACCGCAAGACTTTTTTTGCCGCGATTGAGCATGGCGAAATTGACGCTGTCTGCACCGAACTTCGGTCTATAGGAGCGCATCTCATCGCCGCGTCCGGGACGTTCAATCTTGATAACTTCGGCACCGGCTTCCGCGAGTATCAGAGTAGCGAGAGGCCCCGGCAGCAAGGTACTGAAATCAAGGACTTTAATACCGGCCAGCGGTTGCTGGGCATTGATGTTAGGCATGATTACTTTTTCAAAAAGCTACGGCCGATCAATTGCCGGTGAATTTGATTGGTACCTTCCCAAATCTGCGTAATTTTGGCATCGCGCATCAGGCGCTCGGCACGAAAATCCTTGATGTAACCATACCCTCCGTACAGTTGCAGCGCGTCAGTGGTGATACGCATGGCGACATCGGAAGCGCGCATCTTCAGCATGGAAGACTCCACACCAAAATCCGTCGCGCCCTCATCGACCATGCGCGCCACATGCCAAAGCCACGCCTCGCATTGCGCGAGATCGGTCGCCATATCTGCCAGCATGAATTGAATGCCCTGAAACTCGACTATCTTGCGGCCTGATTGCTTGCGCTCGTTGATGTAATTCACCGCATCCTCAAACGCACCCCGTGCAATGCCCAGCGCGTGTGCTGCGACACTGGGCCGTGACTTATTGAGTGACGCCAGCAGGATTTTCAGCCCGTCACCCGGATTGCACAGAAGATTCGCGCGTGGCACGCGGCAGTTGTCAAAGGCCAGTGTCGCCGTGCTGGACGCGCGCAGGCCCATTTTGTCTTCCTCGCGTACCACCGTTAACCCAGGCGTGCCCTTCTCCATAATCAACACGGAAATCGACGACTTGCTGTCGGCAATTTCGCTCCACTTGCCGAAGACCAGCAGCAAATCTGCGTGTGCTCCATTGGTAATAAAGGTCTTGGCACCGTTAACCAGGATTGAATCACCGTCCGGTTTAAACGACGTCTTCATGCCGGTCGCGTCAGAACCCGCTGTCGGCTCGGTAATCACCAGCGACGCCAGTGCGCCTTCCGCCAATTTGGGCAGTAGACGCTTTTTCTGCTCTTCGTTGCCCCAATCCACCAGCGGCTTCATGGCGTGGAAATTCGTCGCCCAGATTACGCCCGTGGAGGCGCAGGCCTTGCTGATCTCGCGCACGCATTCCAGATACGCCGCATACGACGTCTGCGCGCCGCCATAGGCCTCGGGCACAAACATCGCGTTCAACCCCAGCGCGTTGATCGCTTTGACGTTGTCCCACGGAAACTCGCCGCTGCGGTCATACGCCGCCGCGCGGGGTGCAATCTGGTCACGCGCCAGCGCACGCACGGCGTCGATCAGCATGCGCTCTTCATTGTTAAACGCAACGCTGCTGTCGATTCGATCAAAAACCTTCATTGACGGCCTTAAAAATAATCATTTAAAAACAATAACTTGCAATACATCAATGCGCCATGCCCTGGCCGCCATCGATGTAAATCGTCTCACCGTTCAGGAACGGCAAATCTTCATCAAATATCGCAGCGACCAGCCTGGCTATATCCTGCGGCGTACCGTGCTTGCCGCCCGGAATGCGTTTGGCGAGAAATTCACGCAGCGGCCCTTTAAAAGAATCGCGATTCAAATCCGTTTCGATATAACCCGGCGCAACATCGAGAACGCGTATGCCTTTGCCCGCCCATTCCACAGCGAGGCAGCGCGTAATCGCGCCTACCGCCGCCTTCGACGCACAGTAAGCCACGTTGCGCTTCACCCCTACTTTGTCAAAAAACGATCC
>CANKUB010000210.1 GCA_947486575.1 Betaproteobacteria bacterium
CTCTCCACGTTGTTGTCAACGCTAAGAGTCTGCTTGGCACCGGCGAAAAAGTACAGCGATACTTACGGCAAGTCTTTCAATTCATTCAGATTATTGGCGGGAACCCTTGCGCTCCACCGCTTCTATTAATCACCTTGAAAGGGCTGCGGCTTAAACCCTCAATGAAAAGTTGACAGGATCAGTCGCCACTGTCGAGCCAGCGCGAGCCTTCGTGATAACTCACCGAGAGAAATTTCGGTCGCGCCACCTCATCCTCCATGCGCCACAGCACAAACACTTTGGGTTCCGGGGAGGTAATGTTGTAATGGTAACCCTCGGATTCGTCCCGATGCAGTCGAATCGCATAGCCCGGATACAAAGTCTGCGTACGTGTGTCTGTCTGCCCAATCACCCGCGAAAGGGCGCCCGGATCGGCGCTATCACGCACTACACCATCGGCTTCCCAACGCTCGTTCGCCCAGCGATTTACGATGGCAACACGGGCCATAATCACAGCGGCGGGCCATTCCCAAGTCTTTGTCATGGGTTCGATCATCGGCGGATTGTCTGCCATCACGCGTCCACATGCAACAATGCCCATGCGCAAACCTTTGATTTAAAAGTGTTCCCGGAAGCTTGGCCGGTTCGCACACAAAGCCACGCACCGGCGCTGTCAGTCCGCTAAAATCCACACTCTCTGACAGCAAGGCAAACATCATGACGCAACCCACCAGCTTACCTGCCACCTCACATTCCACCCTCCGCGACGCCAGTTGCGCCGACGATTACGATCCCAATTCCATGCCGGTAGACAGGGCGCGCGCGCTGATCGCGCGCTTTCTCACGCCGTTGACTGCCACCGAACGCGTGCACGTGCGCTCGGCGCTCGGGCGCGTGCTGGCCGAAGATGTAATCTCACCCATCAACGTGCCCGCGCACGACAATTCAGCCATGGACGGCTTTGCTGTGCGGTTTGCCGATTTGAAAGGCGATGGCGAAGTCACGCTGAAAGTGGTGGGCTCGTCATTCGCAGGCAAACCGTTCGCGGGCAAGATGCAAACCGGCGAAGCCGTGCGCATCATGACAGGTGCGGTAATGCCACCAGAGGGCGACAGCATCGTAATGCAGGAGCACGCCCAAGCCAAGGATGGAAAAGTCACCATTGGCACCGGCCATCTCCTTAATCAGAACCTGCGGCGCGCGGGTGAAGACCTCGCCATCGGCCAAGTCGCATTAAAGCGCGGCCTGCCGCTACGCCCCGCCGAAGTGGGCTTGATTTCGTCGATCGGCATCGGCGAAGTCACGGTGTTTCGCAAGCTGCGCGTGGCATTTTTTTCCACGGGTGACGAGCTGGTATCCATCGGCAGCGTGCCGGGCGCAGGGCAAATATTCGACAGCAACCGCTACACCATCCACGGTATGTTGACGCGGCTCAACTGCGAAGTGATCGACATGGGCGTGGTGCGCGACGACCCTGCGCTGATCGAAGCCGCCTTCGCCACTGCTGCAACCAACGCGGATGTCGTCATCACCAGCGGCGGCGTATCGGTGGGTGAAGCCGATTTCGTCAAAGACATGCTCAACAAACTCGGCGAAGTGCTATTCTGGAAGATCGCCATGAAACCCGGTCGCCCACTGGCTTACGGCAAAATCGGCGGCGCGCACTTCTTTGGTTTACCCGGCAACCCGGTGTCCGTAATGGTTACGTTCTACCAATTCGTGCGCGATGCGCTGCTCGTGCTTGGCGGACAAAACCCCGTGCCACCGCTACCCACCTTCAAAGTGCCCTGCACCTCGGCACTGAAAAAAGCGCCCGGCCGCACAGAATTTCAGCGCGGCATTTTGTCGCAGGGTGCAGCGGGGGCGTGGAGCGTGCGGGTTACCGGCGAGCAGGGTTCGGGCATTTTGCGGTCGATGGCGGAAGCTAACTGCTTCATTATTTTGCCGACCGATCAAGGCAATGTTGTCGCTGGGGCGTTGGTCGAAGTGCAGGTGATGGAAGGCTCTGTTTAAGTATTTGTTTTTATTGAGTTATTTTTAACCATCTTACTCGCCACCCGTGCAACGACAATGCAATCGGGCGCAACGAGGCTCCCGCTTACTTTGACTTGGGTAGCAGCCCACTTACGGGACTAGCGATTTATTCCGCAGCATGCGGCGCTGGCGCATCACGATGCAAACCAACGGGATCCGCGTAGCGTGCACGGATGGCCTCAATCTCCGGCATTATCGTGACAAAAAGATTGACCAGATTGGGATCAAAGTGACTGCCTGAATTTTCGTTCAGGTAATCAACCGCTTTTTCCACCGTCCACGCCACCTTATAGGGGCGTATTGAGGTCAGCGCATCGAACACGTCGCAGATGGCGACGATGCGCGCTTCGACTGGAATCGCCAGACCCGACAGCGCACCGTGGTAGCCACTGCCGTCCCATTTTTCATGGTGATTCTGTGCGATGGAGCACGCCACCTTGAGCAGCGGCGCGGGGTGATTGCCCAGCATTTCGACACCAAAATAAACGTGCTGCCGCATGATGACCTGCTCGTCATCATTGAGGCGCCCTTTCTTGAGCAAAATGTGATCTGGCACGCCTATCTTGCCGATATCGTGCAGCGGGCTGGCCATGTAAATCATTTCGGTCAAATGCGCGTTCAGGCCCGCTGCCTGCGCCAGCGCGCGGCAACTATGACTTACCCGCGTGACATGGTTGCCGGTATCGCTGTCACGAAACTCACCTGCCTTGGCCAAACGCCGCAGAATATCCGCTTGCATTTCCTTCAATTCTTGTGTGCGTTCAGTCACTTTTTGTTCCAGAATTTCATTTTGCATCTCGCGCTCGCGGTAAAGCATGCGCACTTCAAGGTGGTTATGTATGCGATGCGCGAATTCTGTTTCCACCACAGGTTTGGAAATATAGTCACGCGCTCCTTCCTGTAGCGCCTGCAGACGAACGTCAACTCCTTCGTGCGCTGTCAACACAATCACCGGCATGAACGCGCCGCGCAGTTCGCCTTTCAGGCGCCGCATGACATCCACGCCGTTCATCACCGGCATTTCCATATCCAGCAGAATCAAGTCGTGCGGATGCGCGGCGTACGATGCCGCAACGGATGTGGGGTCGTCGGTCAACGCCACGTTGCCGTAACCCTGCCGACGCAGCATGATTTCCATCAAATCGAGCTGATCAATATTGTCATCCACCACCAAAATGCGCGCAGCGCGAATTCTGGATTCCAGATCGTTGCCGACGTTCTCATTTATCGTAGTGCCAGTCATTGCGTGCGCCTTTTGCCCTGATTAGCGATTGGTTGGATTATCCATCAATCAAACAACAATTCATGATTGTAGCGACATTTTTACAATATGTTTACAAGTGCAACGCACTTCTTCAATACCCACGCTTGTACCCATGTCTCTCGCCGCTACCCCTCATCCACTGCTCAGGGCACTACAGCCACAATCCGCCGTTCGTTGATCGACTGCAAAATCGCATTGGTAACAGCAACGGTATAGGCGCTGTCATCGCCATCCGGCAGATTGCCACGCATGCCGTTCAACTCCTGTTCAAATGCCTGCACCTGCCACTCATAGGCCGGACTGGCCACAAAGCGCTCTTCGGTTGCCCCATTTTTGTCGCGTACGGTGACGATGTGCTCTTGCGCCCAGCGCAGCGGTGAAGTCACCAGTGTGGCTTCTGTGCCCTCAACCAACAGATTGTTCTGACCCTGCGGCACTTCACGCGTGGCACGCACTTGCGCGTGAGCGCCGCCAGACAGCTTGCCCAGTACGGTGAACGTGTCATCGGCGTGACCATCGCGGCGATCCGGATTGGTAAACGCGCTCACTTCAACAAATTTTTGCCCGGTTACATATTGCACCAGATCCAGCAGATGCACGCCCACGTCGTACATCACGCCGCTTTGCGAATTGTCCAGCCGCCAGGTCTTGCGCGGCGGCATGGCCGAGGTGCGCTCCAGAGTCACTTCAACCACTTTGCCCAGCTGCCC
The DNA here is from genome assembly GCA_947486575.1 of Betaproteobacteria bacterium. GTDB lineage: Bacteria > Pseudomonadota > Gammaproteobacteria > Burkholderiales > SG8-41 > UBA5216. Next base: position 3,988 of record CANKUB010000210.1, read on the forward strand.
GGATTGCACAATCTCGCGTGCGCGCGTCACCGCTTCGTCCATGCGAATCTGATGCGCGACGCGCAAAATGACACCCGCCTTTTTACACGCGTCCGCCATCTCGCGTGCGTGATCCGCGCGCATGGCGAACGGCTTTTCACACAGCATGTGCTTTTTCGCTTTCGCACCGGCAAGAACAGCCTCGTGGTGCATGGCGTTGGGCAGCGCGATATACACCGCATCGATGTCCGGATCATTCATCAGCGCATGCAAATCTGCGTGCGTGCGCGCGACATTAAACTTTTCGGCATAGGCTTTGGTTTTTTCAGGTGTGCTGCCCAGACACGCAACAATCTCCGATCCCGGACTTTTCTGCATCGCCGGCCCAACAAAATCCACTGCCACCCAGCCCAAACCTACAATGCCCCAGCGCACGGGCTTTACCGTTGAATTCATTCGTTTTCCCTTGCTCGCTCAAGCATTCAGTAAATTGTGCCGCGCTTCGAGATACTCTTTTTCCAGCCGATCCACCAGCATGGCGACGCTCGGCAGGTCATCAATGCTACCGACGCCCTGCCCTGCACCCCAGATTTCCTTCCAGGTTTTTGGACGATCTTCGCGATTGCGGTAAAGACCGGGCGCTTCTTGGGTTGGAAGGTTGTTCGGGTCCAGCCCCGAATTGCGGATGCTGCCCGCGAGGTAACTGCCATGCACGCCCGAAAACAACGGCGTATAGACAATGTCGCCAGAGTTCGAATCGACGATCATTTGCTTATAGCCCTCGATGGCCAGCGACTCTCTGGTAGCTATGAACCGCGTGCCAATATAAGCGAGGTCGCAACCCATCGCCTGCGCTGCGAGAATCGCGGAACCATTGCTGATGGCGCCCGACAGCGCCAGCGGGCCTTTATGAATGCGCCTCAGTTCGTTCACCAGCGCCAGCGGGTTCAGCGTTCCGGCATGCCCGCCTGCGCCTGCGCATACGGCAATCAATCCATCCACACCGGATTCCAGTGCTTTTTCCGCATGGCGTACTTTGATCACGTCGTGAAAGACCAACCCGCCGTACGCATGTACGCGCGGCACAATATCCGTGGGCGCAGACAGCGAGGTAATAACAATAGGCACCTTGTGCGCCAGCACCACTTCCGTATCCTGCTCCAGACGCTTGTTCGCTTTGTTCACGATAAGATTCACGGCAAAGGGCGCAACTTTCTTCGCGGGATTCTGCTTTTGATAAACAGCCAGTTCAGTTTCGATACGCGTCAGCCACTTGTCCAGATCTTCCTGCGGACGCGCGTTCAACGCGGGGAACGAACCAATCACCCCCGCTTTGCACTGCTCGATAACCAGCTCCGGGCCGGACACCACAAACATCGGTGCAGCCATCACTGGCAGACGCAAACGTTCACGCAAAATACTGGAAAAATCCATTGATGCTCCTTTGCAATTTTTGAAAACCGAGGGCGGGATGCTACGATCAGAGCGCGTTTATACCATGCGTCAGCGCACTTTGCCCGCGCCCCGATTGCGGGCTGTTAAACTGCCCGTAATTATGCTGAAAAAACTTTCTGTACCCGTACCGCTGCCCGCCACCACGGCCCTATTCTGGTTTCGCCGGGATCTGCGCATTGCCGATAACGCCGGTCTTTACCATGCGCTGCAATCAGCGAGCGTAGTCTATTGCGTGTTTGTCTTCGATCAAGACATTTTAGACGCACTACCCCGCAAACAGGATCGTCGAGTCGAATTCATACGCGATAGCGTCGTCGAGCTGCAACTCGCCTTGCGCAAGGCCGGTGGCGACCTCAGCGTAATTCGCGGACACGCCCGTGAAGCGATTCCTGAACTTGCGGCAAAACTCGCGGTGAATGCAGTCTATACCAATGAAGACTACGAGCCCGCAGCTATAGCCCGTGACGAGGCCGTCGCACAGGCCTTAAATAAGACAGGCATTGCATTTCACGCCTTTAAAGATCAGGTTATTTTCGCCAAAGATGAAGTGCTGACTCAGGCTGGAACACCGTTTACCGTTTTTACACCGTACAAGAACGCCTGCCTCAAAAAGCTCGATGCGTTTTACCTGCGACCATATCCCACGGAAAAATATGTAGCGTCGCTGGCGCGATGCGCAAACCCGTCGCCGATGCCCACGTTAGCGGAATTGGGGTTTGAGTTAACCAATCTGAAATCGCTCGGCATCAAACCCGGCGCGCGCGGTGCGCTGACAGCACTGGATGATTTTATGCCGCGTATCGATCGCTATAAAGATGCCCGTGATTTTCCGGCCGTTCGTGGCGTATCGTACTTGTCGGTGCACAACCGGTTTGGCACGGTTTCCATACGCCGACTGGCGCAACTTGCCGTGGAACGCCGCTCGGCAGGCGCAGATACCTGGCTCAGTGAACTGCTGTGGCGCGACTTTTACTTTCAGATTCTGTATCACTTTCCACGCGTTTGCGATGCGGCGTTCAAACTCAAGTATGAAAAATTACGATTTAAAAACAATAA
>CANKUB010000211.1 GCA_947486575.1 Betaproteobacteria bacterium
CCCTGATAACGGCAGGCCAGCACCTGCTGCTCGCCCAGCAGCGCGGCTATGCCATCAGTAAGCTGAATCTCGCCGCCCGAACCGGGGGTTGCGTTTTCGAGATGATGAAAAATACGCGGCGTGAGTATGTAGCGGCCCACCACTGCCAAGGTGGATGGCGCAAGCTCGGGTTTGGGTTTTTCGACAATGGCGCTGACTTGCTCAAGGCGCTCGGCCATTGGTCTTGACGCCACAATCCCGTAGCTGCCCGTGTCAGCGCGGGCCACGTCCTCTACGCCCAGCAGCGAACAATTGTAAAAGTTGTAGGCATCAACCATCTGCTTCATGACGGGCGGCTCGCCAGACAAAAGATCATCCGCCAGCAGCACAGCGAATGGCTCATCGCCGACCACCGGCTTGGCGCACAGCACCGCGTGCCCCAGTCCCAGCGCTTCGGCCTGGCGTATGTAGATGCAGTTGATGTTTTTGGGCAACACGCTATGCAGCAAATCCAGCATTTCAGTTTTGCCGCGAATTTCCAGTTCGGATTCCAGTTCGTAGGCTTTATCGAAATGGTCTTCGATGGCGCGTTTGCTGCGGCCCGTGACGAAAATCATGTCCGTAATGCCAGCGGCGACCGCTTCTTCCACCGCAAATTGAATCAGCGGTTTATCGACCACGGGCATCATCTCTTTGGGGCTGGCTTTGGTGGCCGGCAAAAAGCGCGTTCCCAAGCCTGCTACCGGAAAAACCGCTTTAGTGATTTTTTTCATTGCTTCATCCGTTCCCTGATTTTATTTAAGGGCAGCCGCGTTCGCCGCCGCCCACTGTTGCCAACGCCACGTATCCGCGCACATTGCCTCGATGCCAAGCTGCGTTTGCCACCCCAGCAGTTTACGCGCGAGTGCGGGGTCGGCAAAGTACTCTGCAAGATCACCTGAGCGACGAGCCGCAATGCGATAAGGCACCGGCCTATCACTAGCCGCGGCAAACGCACGCACCATTTCCAGCACACTATAGCCGCGCCCTGCTCCCAGATTCACCGTCAGCACGCCAGGCTGTCTGCTCACTGCAGCCAGCGCTGCCAGATGGCCCTGCGCGAGATCAACCACATGAATATAATCGCGTACGCCGGTGCCATCAATCGTCGAATAATCGTTGCCGTATACCGACAGTTCTTTCAATTTACCCGTTGCCACTTGCGCCATGTAAGGCATCAGGTTATTGGGAATGCCATTCGGGTCTTCACCGATCATGCCTGATGTGTGCGCCCCCACCGGATTGAAATAGCGCAACAGCGCCACACGCCATTCAGGATCGCCATTTGCCACATCACGCAGCACATCCTCAACCATTCTTTTCGATTGACCATACGGATTGATCGGAGCCAGCGGAAAATCTTCACGAAATTGCACCGACGGCGGCTGGCCATACACGGTTGCCGATGACGAAAACACAATGGTTTTCAGGCCAACTTCCTGCATGCACTCTAACAACACCACACTGCCTGAGACATTGTTGTCGTAGTACAGCAACGGCTTGGCGACAGATTCGCCCACGGCCTTCAAGCCCGCAAAGTGCATCACCGCATCAAAGCAATTTTCGGCGAACAATTTACGCAGCGCAGCACGGTCACGAATATCCATCTGCGCATACCTCGGCCGTTTGCCGGAAATGCGCGCAACGCGGTCGAGCACCGATGCTTTGCTGTTGCATAAATTGTCGATAACAAAAACATCGTGGCCCGCCGCTTGCAGTTCAACTACGGCGTGAGAGCCGATGTAGCCTGCGCCACCGGTGACAAAAATGTTTGGCATTGATTCAATACGATTATAACGTAAGCATTTGTTTTTATTGATATATTTCTGATACGCACAATTGCATGCAGCTATCCCACGCTGGCATTTCCAGGCCATAGTGCTGCGCGAATTTAATTCCCGAAAGCCGCGAGTTAGCAGGCCGTGCAGCGGGCAGCGGATACTCAGCGGTCGTGAGCGGCACAATCGTGCTGCATTTCAACGCCGCACCGCGCGCGCGCGCAGCCGCAATAATCGCGCTGGCGAAACCATGCCAACTGGTTTCGCCTGCTGCCGTCAGATTAAACGTCGCACTCTTGAAATTGCCTTCTTTACGTTGCGCGAGTTCATGCTGCAAAGCCAGCGTGGTGCTCTGCGCAATCAAACGCGCCCACGTTGGCGCACCAAATTGATCGGCCACCACACGCAATTCGTCGCGTTCGCCTGCCAGGCGCAGCATGGTCTTGAGGAAATTTTTTCCGCGCGCTGCATACACCCAACTCGTACGAAAAATCAGGTAGTCCGCGCCCGAAGCGCGCACCGCTTCTTCACCCGCGAGCTTACTGCGTCCATAGGCGCTGGCAGGATTCGGCGGATCCGTTTCCGTATACGCCTCAACTTTAGTGCCATCAAAAACATAGTCTGTCGAATAATGCACGAATAGCGCACCGCACTTATGCGCAGCAGCCGCCAGCACGCCGGGTGCGTGCGCATTGATCGCCATCGCTGCATCAACATCTTTTTCTGCGGTATCAACTGCCGTATAAGCTGCGGCATTTACGATGACATCCGGCTTTAACGCATTGACCAATGCGGTCAGTGCATCGGGCTTTGATAGATCACAGGTGCTGCGATCAAGCGCTGTCACGTGCCCCAAAGGGATAAGCGTGCGCGCCAGCTCCCAACCGACTTGACCATTGGCACCTGTGAGCAGAATACGCAGACTATTCATCTATCAAGGGAACATTTCCGCAGCGGAAAACGCCGCACCCTGGGCATCTTTGGCAGACAGCGCAGGCGGCGATTCCAGCGACGGCCATTGAATACCAATCTGCGGATCATCCCAGCGAATGCAGCGCTCGTGTTCCGGCGCCCAATAGTCTGTAGTCTTGTAAAGAAACTCGGCGCTGTCTGAGAGCACGACAAAGCCATGCGCAAAACCCGGCGGAATCCATAATTGGCGCTTGTTTTCAGCGGACAGCATGTTGCCAGTCCATTGCCCAAACGTTGGCGACGATCGGCGTATATCCACCGCAACGTCGAATACCTCACCCGCTGTCACCCGCACCAGCTTGCCTTGCGGCTGACGAATCTGGTAATGCAAACCACGCAACACGCCCTTGGCCGAGCGCGAATGATTATCCTGCACAAAGGCCGCTGTAATGCCCGTCAGTTCAGCAAAGCGCCGCGTATTAAAACTCTCAAAGAAAAACCCGCGTGCATCGCCAAATACTTTGGGTTCAAGAATCAATACCCCCGGCAGCGTAGTCTGTATAGCCTGCATGTTCAATCGTCTTTCAATTTAATTCAGTCCACTCAATTCAGGCCGCTTAGTTCAGTCCACTGAGCCGCTTGCGATCCGCAGAAGGCACCGCCTGCAAAAGCTGCGTGACAAACTGGTCCTGCAACTGAATCGCCTGCTTTTGATCGCCATCGATTGACGACACGCGAAACAGCATCCCGTCCGGGATGCGCCCGGTCAGCCCGAAACGCAAATCCACCAGACGCTTCTCCGTCGTGCTCAGCACCGCCTTGTCGCCCACCGTGAACCAGTACATCACCGGCTCGATTCGAGCACCGATATTGCCGTACAGGCGTCGCACGGGAATCTCGCCAAATGGCGTACCCACAATACCCGCTTCATTTTTTTGAATGGTAAAACCTTGTGCCGGATAACACACTTCCGGTTTGTGGGCGGCAAGTGAACCGCGCTGATCACTGCCATAAGCCAGCGAAAGCATGATGGCGTAGCCTTTGGAATTGACATACGTGCGACTCAGAATCTGGCTATAGAGTTTATCCAGCAGCTCCTGTGTCTGCGGGTTGACCACTTGCACATTGCGATCAGGCTGTTCACGCCAATCGCCAAATTCTTTAGGCACGATTTTTTCGAGCGAAATGGGCGCTTCGTCGGAAACCTTTTTGCTGGGCTTCGCCACCACGGCACCGATGCTTGCCGCAATCATCAGGGCGGCAATAATGAGCGCAGTTTTATTCGCAAACATGAGAAACACCTTTCAGGAATTCCGGCAATACACACCTTGCACGCAATGCACGTCGCGCACAAATGCGGCACTTTAAGCCTAATCGTTAAGTATGGTAGCAAAGAAACGACACTGCCGTGAAATAGTTCCGCTTTTCACACGCCCGCAATCATGTCGCAAAGCTGATTACGCTGCCCAAGTATAATAGGCGCTTTTAAACGCGCTCATCATGTTGTTGTCCGCACCTCGGCCCGGCGAACGCACGCGGGCTGGCCCGTTTCACGGTTCATCCGATGCCTTGGCCATCGCAGAACTGGCGGGATCAGTGCGCCCGCTGTTGGTGATTTCGGCTGATGCTTCATCCGCGCAGCGCCTTAAAACCGAGATCGCATTCTTCGCGCCCGCGCTCAAAACCTGCGTCTTCCCCGATTGGGAAACGCTGCCGTACGATCAATTTTCGCCGCACGCCGATCTGGTATCTGAGCGCCTTGCCACGCTTTATGAAATGATGCGCGGCACGTTTGATGTAGCTATCGTGCCTGTCACCACAGCGCTTACACGCTTGATGCCTGTCGAGTATCTCGCTGCGAACACATTCTTTTTCAAGCAAGGCGGCAAACTTTCGCCGGACGAGCTGCGCAGTCAATGCACCATTGCGGGCTACACGCATGTGACGCAAGTAGTAGCCCCCGGCGAATACAGTTTTCGCGGCGGGCTGATCGATATTTTTCCGATGGGCAGCGCGCTCCCGTATCGCATTGATTTATTTGATGAAGATATTGATTCCATCCGCAGCTTTGATGTCGATTCGCAACGCTCGATCTACAAAGTGAACGAAGTTCGCCTGCTGCCCGCGCGCGAATTCCCCATGAACGAGGCCGCGCAAACGCTGTTCCGGCAAAATTTTCGCATCAAGTTTGAGGGCGACCCATCGAAGAGCCGCATCTACAAAGATGTATCCAAAGGCGTGCCCAGCACCGGCATTGAGTATTACCTGCCGCTGTTTTTTGAGAGTACCGCGCGCTTTGTCGATTATTTGCCCGCAGGCACCGTGGTGTGTGCCGCGCACGGCCTGCAAGAAGCGGTAGACGCTTTCTGGCAAGACACCCACAGCCGCTACGCCATGCTACGTGGCGACCTCGCTAACCCGGTGATGCCGCCGCATGATTTATTTCTCGCGCCGGATGAATTTTTTGGCTCGATCAAACCGCTCGCGCGGGTGGAAATCGCTGGCGAGCAAATCGGCGATACACCGGAAACGCGGCCCCTGCCCCCGCTCGGTGTCGAGCGCCGCGCCGACAACCCGCTGCACCACCTTAGCCAATTTCTCGATAGCTACCCAGGCCGCGTGCTGCTGCTTGCCGATAGCCCCGGCCGCCGCGAGACCATGCACGATTTTCTGGCGGAACACGATTTGCGCCCTGCCGCCGCCGCCAACTTTGAGGAATTTCGTGCCTCAACCGCGCGTTTCATGCTCGGCATCGGCCCGCTCAACAGCGGCTTTGCGATGGCCGACAACAGTTTTGCCGTCATCACCGAGAGCGAACTTTACGCAGCACAAGCGCGTAACCGCAGCGCGCGCGAAACGCGCAAGACTACCGCCGAAGGTATGCTGCGCGATTTGTCCGAGGTCAAAGCGGGCGACCCGGTAGTACATGAGCAGCACGGCATTGGCCGTTATCTCGGTTTGCAGAGCATGGATTTAGGCGAAGGTGATACGGAATTTTTAACCCTCGAATATGCCAATGGCGATAAACTTTATGTGCCGGTATCAAGCCTGCATCTCATCAGCCGCTATAGCGGCGCCTCGGCAGATCAAGCGCCGTTGCATTCTCTGGGCAGCGAGCAATGGGAAAAGGCCAAGAAAAAAGCCGCCGAACAGGCGCATGATACCGCCGCCGAGTTGCTGAATATCTACGCGCAGCGCGCGCTGCGTAAAGGCCACGCCTTCACGCTCAAGCATCACGATTACGAAGCCTTTGCCGAGGGCTTTCCGTTTGAAGAAACACCCGATCAAGCCGCCGCCATCAAAGCCACGCTCGATGATCTGGTCAGCGCTAAGCCGATGGACCGCCTGGTGTGCGGCGACGTGGGCTTTGGCAAAACCGAAGTGGCGTTGCGCGCGGCTTACGTTGCCGTGGCCGACGGCAAACAGGTCGCCGTACTGGTACCAACCACTTTGCTTGCGGAACAACATTTCAATACCTTCACCGACCGTTTCGCCGAGTGGCCGGTAAAAATCGCCGAGCTATCACGCTTTCGTTCGGCTAAGGAGCAAACCGAAGCGCTGGCAGGATTGGCCGCAGGCAGCGTCGATATCGCCATCGGCACACACAAGCTGGTGCAACGCGGCGTTAAATTCAAAAACCTTGGCCTTGTGATTATCGACGAAGAACACCG
>CANKUB010000212.1 GCA_947486575.1 Betaproteobacteria bacterium
CTCTCCACGTTGTTGTCAACGCTAAGAGTCTGCTTGGCACCGGCGAAAAAGTACAGCGATACTTACGGCAAGTCTTTCAATTCATTCAGATTATTGGCGGGAACCCTTGCGCTCCACCGCTTCTATTAATCACCTTGAAAGGGCTGGCCCTTAAGGGAGGACGCAGTGGAAAACTTCGTGTCGAACTTGGCTACGCCAACCCATCCATGCCCGATAAATGCAATTCATTGTGTTCAGTAGTTGAAGGGGAATCAAGCGAACATTTACATGAACATTTGCACAATTGACTACGCTCCCGGCACAGCATAGATTGCCGTTAGGAAAATTCAAGAATTCAAAACCATGTCCCTTAATACCAATCCATCTGACCTAGTTGCGACGTATATCTCATCAAGCGCGTTTGACGCCCTGCCAACGCCCGTGGTCAAAGAGGCCATAAGGTCGATCGTGAACTGGGCCGGATGCGCCGTTGGCGGCAGCAACCATTCGACGGTCAACATTGCCGTGGATACCTTTACTGCGTTTTCGGGCGCACCGACGGCTACACTACTTGGCCGAGCGGAGCGCTTCGATGCGTTGCGGGCTGCACTTATCAACGGCATCTCATCACATGTGCTTGATTTCGATGATACGCACCCGGAGTGCCTGATTCATCCGGGAAGCCCCGTGGCTGCAGCAGCGTTCGCATTGGGAGAATCGCTCAATTTGAGCGGGCGTGATGTCGTCAATGCATTCGTGATCGGCGTGGAAATCGAATGCAGGATTGCCGATACCGTCGCCCCCGGACACTATGCCTCTGGATGGCATGCCACGGGCACCGCTGGCATATTCGGAGCGGCAGCAGCGGCTTCCCGGCTGCTAAAGCTTGACCCACAGCGCACCCGATGTGCTTTGGGTATAGCCGCCACACAATCCGCTGGGCTCCGGGAAATGTTCGGTAGCATGTGCAAGAGTCTGAATCCCGGCAAAGCCGCTGAGAACGGCGTGACGGCGGCATTGCTGGCTGCCAAAGGCTTTACCAGTGCGGACAAACCCATTGAGGGAATCTCCGGTTTTGCTGCTGTCATGTCGCCGACGCGTGATATCAGCAAGCTCACCCGCGAATTGGGAAGTCGTTACTTCCTGCTGGGCAATACCTATAAAGCGTTCGCCTGCGGCATTGTCATACATCCAACGATAGACGCCTGTATCCGGATAAGGAACCGGGTAAATCTTCCAGGCAATACCATTACCGCCGTCCATCTCAAGGTTCACCCGCTGGTTCTGGAGCTCACGGGCAAGTTGACGCCACAGACCGGACTTGAAGGGAAGTTCAGCGTATATCACTCTGCCGCTGCTGCCTATATCGACGGGGACTGCGGCGAAGCCCAGTATTCTGATGCGCGTGTCCGTGCTGCAGAGATCATAGCGCTGCGTCAAAAAGTACGCGCAACCGCTGATCCATCGTTACGACTGGAAGAAGTATTCGCTGAAATTTCATATACAGACGGACGGATCGAGACCGAGTATGTCGAACACTGCGTAGGCAGCCTGCAGAACCCCATGTCGGATGACCAGCTCAATTCAAAGTTTCTCAAGCTTTGCGATGGCGTCATCGCCAAATCGAAAGCGCAGAATGCGCTTGACCTGCTACGCAACCTGACAAAACTGGATAGCGTCATACCTGCCTTAGACGTATTGCGATGCCCCTAACATTCGATGCACCAGCCAGTTCCACTCCAAGCCACAAGTGAGATACGCGATGAAACTTGAAAATGACCTGCCACGAATTCAGTCAATTCGCGCAAGTAGCATTCGCACGGATATACTTTTTACGGCAGCATTGAGCATCATTTTCAGCAGCCTGCCGATGCGCGCCGAAGCTCAAACTCAATCGGAAGCGGCAGCATTTCCCAACAAGCCGATCAGGATGGTGGTGCCAGCGTCGCCAGGCGGCGGACTGGACACGCTGGCGCGGATAAGCAGCAAGAAAATGACCGAAGGCATCGGGCACGCCATAGTCGTTGAGAATAAGGCAGGTGCTGGCGGCAATATAGCCATGGAGTACGTAGCACGCGCATCGGCAGATGGTTACACCATGTTGGTAGGTAACCTCGAACTCGCAACCAGCCCAAGTCTTTACAAATCACTGCCCTTTAACCCCTTGCGTGATTTTGCGCCAGTCTCGCTGGGGGTGTTGGTTAGCAACGTGTTGGTGCTCAATCCGGCAGTGCCTGCCAATAGTGTGCAAGAGCTCCTCGCGCTTGCCAGAGCAAAGCCGGGCACGCTCAACTACAGCTCGGGGAGCACCGGATCACTGGGACATCTGGCCGGTGAACTATTTGCCAACCTGGCGAAGGTCAAGTTGGTTCACATACCGTACAAAGGGGGTGGGCCGGCTATGACCGATCTGCTCGGCGGGCAGATTCAGATGAGCTTTTCTAGCCCGGCGACCGCGATCCAGCACGTTAAGGCTGGCCGGCTGAAGGCGCTAGGCGTAACAACAACCTACCGTCTGACCGCGTTGCCAGATTTGCCCACCATCGCCGAAGCCGGTTTGCCAGGTTATGACGCCAAGAATTGGTATGTATTCGTAGCCCCGGCGCAAACGCCCGCCGCACGCATAGCCAAGCTTAATCAGGAGATAAGCAGGGCGCTGACCAGCCCGGATGTGAAAGCAACGCTCGTCGCACAAGGCATGGATCCATCGCCAGGCACGCCCGGTGAACTCGGTTCATTTCTCAGGGCGGAAACGGTGAAGTGGCAAACAGTCATCAAGGCCGCAGGCTTTGCGCTGGATTAGGCCTGCATGGTTCCTGCTTTAACGATCAGAATAAAACTTGTTTTGACCCCATCAATCTAAAGGCGCAACGATGCCAACCACCATTGATTCAAAAGCCGTCAAAATACTCGCAGCGCAACTGCGCAGCCATACCGTCAACGATGAGCGCGCGGCGCAACTTGCCGTCGAAATTGCGCGCGTCAACGATGCCGCACACGCCGAAGGGGCAAGAAACGATTTCAATGACCAGCCCGCCGGCTTTGCCGTCACTCTGGAGCAGTTATCGAAACGGGCTCGCCGATGAGTGCCGACCTTCTGAACATGAGCCTGTGCGAGGTCGCACAGGCCATCCGCCGCAAGCGCGTGTCGTCGCTGGAAGTCACGCGCGCGTGCCTGGAACAGGCCAAGGCCGCGCAGCCATCGGTCAATTGCTTTATCGCCATTGACGAAGAAGACGCATTGCGTGCTGCCCGCGCAGCAGACCGGGCGCTTAAGCGCGGCAACAAAGTGGGACCGTTACACGGTGTTCCATTGGCCCACAAAGATATGTTTTATCGCGCAGGGCATGTCACCACAGCGGGCAGCAAGATTCTGCGTGACTATCGCCCCGCGGTTACTGCAACGGTCGCCACGCGCATGGCCGCAGCCGGTGCCATCTGGCTAGGCAACCTCAACATGGCCGAGTTTGCGGCCAATCCAACCGGCCACAATGAACATTGGGGCGACTGTTGCAACCCCTGGCACATCGCGCATATTACGGGCGGATCGTCCAGCGGTTCAGGAGCGGCAGTGGCCGCCCGCGCCTGCTATGGCGCACTCGGCTCAGATACAGGCGGGTCCATCCGCTTGCCCGCAGCGGCTAACGGCGTAGTCGGACTGAAACCCACTTACGGGCGCGTTAGCCGCTACGGCATCTTGCCGCGCGTGTGGTCACTCGATACGGTCGGCCCATTGACGCGCACCGTACGTGACTGCGCCCGGCTCACCGCTGTGATTGCCGGCAGCGACACGCTGGACCCTACGGCCAGCGCGCATGCGGTGCCCCACTATGAACGCCTTCTGGACCGGCGCATAAGCGGCCTGAAAATCGGTGTGCCGCGCAATCACTTTTACGATGATGCAGCGGTGGACGTGAAAGTGGCCATGGCCGAAAGTCTAGTAGTGCTACGGTCGCTCGGCGCACGGATCGTTGAAGTCGACGTGCCGGACCTGACGCATATTTACCATCTGACCAATGCCATCGGGCAGGTTGAATCCGCCACCATTTACGCCAACTGGCTGCGCGAGCGGCCACAGGATTTTTCGCTGGTAGTACGCACGCGCAGCGAAGCGGGCCTGATGGTTCCGGCGGTCAGCTACCTGGAGGCCTTGAATTCGCGGTCACGCCTAACGGCCCAATTCGTCGATCAGATATTCAGCAAGGTCGATGTGCTGCACACGCCGGTGATGCCTATGGCCGTGCCAACGCGAGCGGCAACGGCGCCGGGCAGTTCGGCGGATGTGATGGACTTGCTGGCGCGCATTACGCGCAACACACGACCAATAAACTTTCTGGGTCTGCCGTCACTGGCGGTACCGGCAGGATTTACGGATAACGGCTTGCCCGTTGGTTTTCAGTTAGTCGGGCAGCCTTTCGCGGAAGACGTGCTGTTTCGCGTAGGCGATGCGTACCAGGGCGAAACGGATTGGCATCTGCAGGCGCCAGAGATCGAACGCTGACAGCGTTCATTTTCTGATGACACCGATGGTTAAAATCTGCCGAACCCTGAAGAATCTATGTGCCGCAGCGATACGGCGATAAAAAAAGCAAAAGGCACATGCATTGCCTTTTCTCCCGGCCCAATTTTCTCACGCGATCGTGAGGGAATGGGCCATGGAACGCACGTTCGCAAGGAATAGGAGCAATTATCAAGGCCTGACCCTTTGTTGTTCTCTTTGCTGTTCTTTCCCCCCACCCGAAGGCGTTGCTACCATAGCACCCAATTTGCCTTTCATGCACGTGCCGCAGGAAAATCGATCCGGAGGAGATGAATTATGATGCGTTGCCCGATTAAACGAATCAGGATGCAACTTTTGCCGGATCGATCGATTTACCGCATGCTATGCGATTACCGGATGCCGCACAACAAGCCGTTTGGAGGGCTATTTAACGGGCGTTACCTGAAGCGACAACAGGTACCGAGAGCCATAGGTCAGGTCTTGTTTTTTGCCCACTGCGTGACGTGAAGGATCAAATGACCACCGCCCCTGCGTGATAGCATTCCCCGCTCATGATTACGCAATCGCAATCTGCCAGGCACCTGGCAACGAGTACTGATAACAGTAGCTTTCTGACGGCGCCCAAAGCCGTGAAAAGCCTGTTGACCGCCGCCGTGCTTGTCATGCTTGCTCACCCTTCTGCCGCGCAACCGCCATTTCCACGTAAACCGATACGCTTCATTCTGCCCAATGCGCCCGGCGGCAGTAACGACGTGGTGGCGCGCATTATCGGCGAGAAGCTGACCGCAAGCTGGAGCCAGACGGTCGTGGTGGACAGCCGTCCGGGTGGCAACAACGTGATTGCCGCCGAGGCGTTGCTGCGATCCACGCCCGACGGCCACACCATACTCATGATTACGGCCGCCCACGCCATCAATCCCCTGCTGCTGCCGAATCAGCCGTACGATGCCATCAAGGATTTCACCCCGGTTGCCGCTCTGGTCGGAACACAGTACATCCTTGTGCTCAATGCAGCTGTGCCCGCAAATAATTTGCGCGAATTCATCGCGCTGGCCAAAGCCAGACCAGGGCAACTGAACGCTGCTGGATCAAATACCGGCGGCATCCAGCATCTGGCGCTGGAGTTGTTCAATATGCTGGCCGGCGTCAAGCTGCAACACGTGCCGTACAAGGGCGGTGGCCCGGGCATGATTGATCTGGTTGCCGGGCAGGTTCAACTGGCTTTCAACAACGCCATTACGGTGACGCCCCATGTCCGCAGCGGCAAGATCAAAGCGGTGGGTGTCAGCGGAGAGTCACGCCTGCCAGTGCTGCCGCAGGTACCGACCTTTGCCGAGGGAGGACTGCCCGCCTTCAACGCGCGAAACTGGTTTGGCGTGGTTGCGCCTGCTCGTACGCCGCGAGATATCGTGCAGAAGATCGCAGATGAAATCGCAAAGACTCAGGCAATGCCGGACGTGAAGGAGAAGCTCGCAGGACAAGGCGTAGAGCCGTTTGTTTCAGGCCCCGAGGCATTCGCAGTATTCATCAAATCCGAGATTGCCAAATACGCAAAAATCATCAAGGCGGCCGGGATCAAGATTTAAGTAGTGCTGTGCAACGGCGCTATAATCGTCGCCTTATTCTCTCTCTGGAAACGTCCCGATGGCCACTCAAACCGTCTCCCCCCGCGATCTCAAAAACATGTTGCACGACGGCAAGGAGCTTGCGCTGCTCGACGTGCGTGAAGAAGGCCAGTTCGGCGAAGGCCATATGCTGTTCGCCACGCCGCTGCCCTATAGCAGGCTCGAACTGGGCATCGCCGCACTGGTGCCGCGAAAGGGTGCGCGCATTGTTTTGTGTGACGACGGCGACGGCGTTGCACAGCGCGGCGTAAAACGCCTCA
>CANKUB010000213.1 GCA_947486575.1 Betaproteobacteria bacterium
CTTGTGCATGCCGCAGCTCATCCGCGCTACGCGCCTCGGCTACCTGCTCTCGTGCCCACGCCAGATCCTTCGCCCCACCCGCCTTGCGTGCCATAACGCCTCCCGTAATCCAAAACGTTATTATGGCACTTTCTATTGCGAATTAGAATAAGATGATCAATATGAAAATCCGCGATTTCCTCATTGCCGCGTGCGCGCTGCTGGTTGCCGATACGGCATTTGCCCAGAACGATTTCCAGTTGCCACGCGAATGCAGCGAGCGCAACAACCCCAATCCTGAAAAGTGCGTTATTCCGGATGGCCCGCCGCGTGCGCCATGGGTTCACCGTGTACCTGCCGTTGCAAAAACGCCATTGGCATCCAGCCAAGCCAATACACTCGGTGCGACTATCACCCCAACGCAATCATCCTCACGCGTCGTTCGTGCGCAGCGCTAGTGGTGTCCTGCTTTTTTAATGTGCTGACGTCGGGTTGTCGTCGCGACGGCGTCTTTCGCCAGTGGCACCGTCACGCCTCACGCGCCGTTCGGGGCCATGATGCCCCGTGTGCCCTCTATGATAGCGGCGCTCGAAAATCACATAAAGCGTAGGCAAAACAATCAGGGTCAGGATGGTGGCGGAAATCAATCCGCCGATCACCACAATAGCCAACGGTTTTTGTGTTTCTGACCCGATGTCGTGCGATAGCGCCATCGGCAACAGACCGAACATGGCGAGCAGGCCCGTCATCAGCACCGTGCGCAATCGCACCAGTGAGCCACGTATCACCGCTTCTTCGGGCGAAGCGCCAGAGCTTTGCAGCTGGTTGTAATACGACACCATCACCACCCCATTCAGTACGGCTTGGCCGAACAGCGCAATGAATCCGATAGCCGCAGATACCGACAGCGGTATGCCGGTGAAAAACAGCGCGAGTATGCCGCCGATCAGCGCGAACGGTATGTTCAGCAGGATCAGGGTGGCACTCTTGAAGGATTTGAAGGCATCAAAAAGTAGTATAAAAATCAATAAGATAGAGATCGGCACAATCACCGCGAGGCGCTTCATCGCGCGCTCCTGATTTTCGAATTCTCCCGACCAGGCCATGGTGTAGCCTTCGGGCAGCTTGACCTTTTGGGCGACGCGCTCCTGCATGTCGGCAACCACTGAACCCATGTCGCGGCCTTCGATGAACACGCCGATGGCCATCACACGGCCGCCGTTTTCTCGTGAAATGTTCATGCTGCCGCCTACGGTCTTGAACGACGCTACCTGCGCCAGCGGGACGATGGTGCCGTTGGGCGTGGTCAATAGTATGTCGCGCAACTGCGTGAGCGTGCGCTGATTAGGCGGTACCCGCACCACGACACTGAATTTTTTCTCGCCTTCCCAGATGACCGTGGCTTCGCGGCCACCGAGCACGGTTTCAATCACATCCTGAATATCAACAATATTCAGTCCGTAACGCGCCGCCTGGCCACGGTCAATCTGAATCAGTTCCTGCGGTAACTCACCCTGGCGGTCGATCATGGCGCGTGCCACGCCGGGCACATCGGAGATGGCGGCCAGCACGTCCTGTGCCTGCGTTTTCAACACGCCTAAATCTTCGCCAAATACTTTCACCACAATCTGTCCGTCGATCTGCGAAATCGATTCCAGAATATTGTCGCGGATCGGCTGCGAAAAACTGGCCTGCACGCCAGGCAGCTTGTCCAGCGCGTCGTCCATTTCCTTAAGCAGATCTTTCTTGGTGATCTTGCGCTTCCATTCTGATTCTGGTTTGATGTCCACCAGAATTTCCGCCATGCTGATCAACTTGGGGTCGGTGCCGTCTTCAGGTCGGCCGGCCTTGTAGACGATCGTGTTGATCTCCGGGATATGTGCGATGGCCGCGCGTATTTTGCTCATCTCGCTGCGCGCTTCGGTTACCGACAGGCTCGGATGCAGCGGCACGTTGATCCAGATAGAACCTTCGTTCAGCTCCGGCAAAAACTCCGTGCCCAGCCTGGGTACCAAGGCGAGGGTGGCTGTCAGTACAATGGCTGCCACGACCACCACTTTTTTACGGTGACTCAGCGCCCATTCCAGCACGGGCTGATAAATGATTTTGCACCAGTGCACCAGAAAATTTTCTTTTTCCGGCAGATTCTTGCGCAACATCAGATGGCATAACAACGGCACCAGTGTCAGGCTGAATATCAGCGAGCAGATCAGAGCCGAAGTTACCGAGTACGCCATGGGCGCAAAGATGCGACCCTCATGACGCTGCAAGGTAAATATCGGAATGTGCGCGGCGATGATGATCAGCATTGAAAACAGCGTGGGGCGCCCGACTTCCACCGCGGCATCGAGAATTTCATTGAGACGCTCGCGCGGGGTCATTTCCTTGCCGCGATATTCCGACAATCGCCGGAAAACGTTTTCCACCACGATCACCGCGCCGTCAACAATAATGCCGAAATCCATCGCACCCAGAGACAGCAGGTTGGCCGGGATGCCGAGCCAGGTCAGCCCCAGAAATGTTCCCAATAAAGATAGCGGAATGATCACGGCCACAATGGAAGCCGCGCGCAAGTTGCCGAGAAACAGCAATAGCACAAAGGTCACCAGCAGCGCGCCTTCCACCAGATTGGTGAACACGGTTTTCAGCGTCTTGTCGAGCAGCCAGGTGCGGTCGTAGTAAGCGATGATTTCAACGCCTTTGGGTAGACCGTCCTTGTTCAATTGCGCGACGCGCTGCTTCACCGCATTGAGTACTTCAGCAGGGTTTTCGCCCTTGCGCATGAGCACGACGCCAGTGACGATATCCGGGTCGTCATCCTGACCGATAACGCCCTGACGTGGCACCGAGCCAACCGTCAAGTTGGCGAGATGGCGCACCAGCACCGGCGCACCGTTGCGCTCCGCCACCACCACATCGAGTATCTCTTCAGCCGTTCGCAACAGGCCTATGCCGCGTATCAGAATTTGCTGGCGCCCTTGCTCGACATAGCCGCCGCCCGCATTGGAACTGCCACGCTCTAGCGCGGTAAACACCTGCTGCAGACTGATCTTGTAATACTTGAGTTTGGCGAGATCGGGGTTGACTTCGTATTGCTTGATGAATCCGCCGAAACTGACAATGTCTGCCACGCCGGGTAGCAGGCGCAGCTTGCGGCTGATGGTCCAGTCCTGAATGGTGCGCAGATCGCGCGCGCTGTAGTCGGCGCCCTTGATTCGGTAGCGATAAATTTCGCCTACTGCTGTCGACAGTGGCGCTAACTGCGGCTGGGCGTCCTTGGGTAAATCGGCTTCACGCAGGCGTTCCAGCACTTGCTGCCGCGCGAAGTACGGGTTGGCCTTGTCGTCGAAAGTTAATATGATGAATGACAGGCCAAACTGCGTGTGCGAGAACATGCGAATCATGTTCGGCATGCCGGCAAGCGCGACTTCTATCGGAAAGGTGACCTGCTTCTCGACTTCCTCGGCGGCGCGCCCGGGAAACAACGTAATGACCTGCACCTGTGTGTCGGTGACATCGGGCAATGCTTCCACCGGCAACTGCTTGAAGGCAAGAATGCCGCCACCGATGAACAGGATAACGCCCAGCAGTATAAACAGCGGCTGATGCAGGGCAAATGAAACAAGGCGCTTCATGACTGGGTGCGCAGGCTATTTCTGTACACGGCGCGGTTGCAGCATTTGCTGCAACATGAGCGCACCGTCTACAACCACTTTCTCGCCTTCCTTGAGGCCGCTTAAAATTTCGGTGCGGTTGTCGCGAATATCGCCGGCTTTTACAGCGCGACGGGTGAATTTGCCTTTGCCTTCGTCGATAAATACGTAGTTCTTTTCGCTCTGAAAATACATCGCCTTGGAAGGCACCAGCAATTCAGTCGCGCCGCTGGTATCGACTTCCGCAGTGACGTACATCTCGCCCTTTAACTGGCGTGACTTGTTGGTCAGCGTCGCCCGCGCCTTGATAGTACGCGTGGTGGGGTCGAGAAAATCCGCTACGCTGGCGATCTGCGCGGGAAAGCTTTCCTCGGCATACGATGGCGTGCGAATGGTGATGGCCTTGCCGCGTGTGAGCAGTGGCAAATCGCGCTCTGCCGCGTCGATTTGCACCCACAGTGTTGTGGGGTCAGTTATTGTATAGATTGGCGGCGCGTTCGATATCGCTTGATCGGGACGCAGCTCCTGGCCCGGGTTGATGTTTTTCTCGACCACCACGCCTTCGATGGGGCTGGTGAGGGTGTACGATTGATCCACGCCGCGTCCCGCGCCACCGTACAGTTCCAGACGGCGGCGTGTACGCGCCAGTTCCGCTGTTGCGCGCGCCTGATCGGCTTCGGCGACGTGAACATCCTTGCGCGGCGCCACGCCGTTTTGCTCCAGCTCACGCAGGCGGGCAAGGTTTTTTTCCGACAGCGCGTAATCGCTTTCCGCACGGCGCGCATCGGTTTGCGCCTGTCCGAAATCGGGCGATGCAATCACCGCCAGTGCTTGCCCTTTGCTGACGGACTGGCCCGGTTGCACCAGTATGCGTTCAACGCGTCCCGCAAATGGTGTGTAAATGCGTACGGTCTTGTCTTCATTCCAGGTCACCCGGCCATTCAGATTCGTGGGCGGCACCGGTTGCATATTGATCACCAACGATTTAATGCTGGAAATCTGTGGCGCGTCTGCCGGAAACACGATGCTCTCGCCTTCGGTGCGCGGCTGTGGCGGTGGCACCGGCTCGGGCGCTTTGCTGCACGCGCTGAGCACAGAGCATAAGTATATGATTTTTAATAATTTTTTAAGCATCTCGTCCTCAAGCTTTCCGCCCACTTCAACGCTAGTTCTTCGCTGTGTTTTGCGCTGTTGTTGCCGCCCGCCATGCGGCCAATGCCTTGGCATAATCAGCCTGCACCGCTACTGCTTCCAGCCGCGTAGCAGTCAGCTGGCGGCGCGCATCGAGCACGTCCATCACGCCAATGGCACCGCGGCTATAGGCGAATTCAGCACCCTGCGCGGCTTTTTCAGCAGCGGCGAGCAGCACTTCGCGCAGACGCTGTACGCGCTCGGCGGATGATGATACATCGGCTGCGGCTTTGCGGATTTCAGCCGAGGCAAGCGCTTTGATCCGCTGCAGATTATCCTGAGAGGCTGTGTAGTCTGATTCTGCGCGGCGGATTTCGCCGTCGAAGTAATAACGGGTAAATAGCGGTACGCTGATATTGAAGCCGGCGCTGTTGCGCGGATCATTGCCGGGAAAGCGTTCAAGCTGTACGCCAGCCGTGACATCGCGTGTGCGCAGGGCGCGTGCCAGATCGCGGTTCTTGTCCGCGGCAAGGACTCTTGCCTGTGCAGCTTGTACATCGGGACGTGTGTCTATCAGGGTTTCCGCGATTTTTAGATCGGGCGTTTCAAGTGCGGGCCAGTTGTCAGCGGCGCGCAGGCGTGCGGCATCGCGATCCACGCCAATAAAATAGGCCAGCGCAGACTGCGCTTTTTCGACATCGGCTTGTGCGCCGCGCGCATCATTGCGTGCGCGCAACGTATCCACGTTCATGCGCGACACGTCTACTGCGGCCACGTCGCCTGCCTTGAGACGCAGATTCAGCGCGTCAATGGATTTCTGAAACAGTGCCGCCGTTTCATGGGTGATGCGCAGTTTCTCCTGCGCCTGCAACAGATCATAGTACGCGCCGTGCAACGCCACGCGCAGGGTGCGTTCGACATCGCGCTGGTCGCTGCGCACGGCATTGGCAACGGATTGTGCAGTCTCGGTGCGCAGCCCCGCTTTATTGCCGCGCTCGAATAACTGACTCACGCCGACGATGGTGTCGATGCGTTTGTCGAGCGGTGAACCGCCGCCGAGGTTGCGCGAGATACTTGATGTGCTGATCGAGAGGCTGGGATTGGGCCGCGCGCCTGCGGTAATGACATCGGCGTCTGCGCCTTCAATCGCGCGGCGCGCCGCTTGCAGTTCGCGGTTGCCGTCGATAAAGAGCGCTTCTGCGGCACGTAGCGTCAGGGCCTCCAGCGCGGGCGAAACAGCAGGTGTGGCCGCTGGCGTCTGGGCGCGTGCTGGCCCAGCCAAACAGTGCAGCGCGAGAGTAATTGCAACAACCAGAAAACCAGTGAATTTTTTTATAAACACTTTCATAAAAACAATATCTTATATAACATTTTCGCACGAAAGGACGGCGCAGTCTATACACTGAGCCTTACACCCACGGCTGATTCGTTCTCCAGTTAAAGGCAAGTGAAACCAAAGAGTTATTACTTAATGCTGGACACCGCCGACTTTTCCCGGTATAAAGTTTGGAATGGAAGCGGCGGAATTTACGAGCAATGTTCTATCGGAACTCCAAGTACGCC
>CANKUB010000214.1 GCA_947486575.1 Betaproteobacteria bacterium
GCCAGTAAAACCGCGTTGGCGACGGATGTGAGCACGATAGACCAGTGCCACACCGCAAGATCGCCAGCAAAGAAAAGCCCCGCGGCAAACAGTAAGCCGCGCGGATTGTGTGGTGTTGGCGCAACGCCCTGTGGCGATTGACGCGCCGCCTGGCGACTGGCCGCCAGCGCCCACGCCCACAGGAAGGGCAGCGCGAGAAACACGCGCCAGAACGCCGTCGACACGGGCCCGGCTTCACTCACTTTGACGAACAACGCGGAAGTGCCGATGCAGGTTGCGCCGGCGAACAGCGCAATGATGGCGAGCGTACGCGCGCGCGAAGCCTCGGCGCTCATGACTGCATCAACCGCACTCAAGCCTCAGCCCACATCGGCTTTCACAACGGCCTGTTCGCCCGTAATTTGCTTCCAGTAACTGTCTTTGCGCGCAATCTTGCCGTCACGAATGACGTAAACGTCGCAGCCGCGCGCATCGATGCGGCGGCCATCGGCGTAGCGGCCCGTGGCGCGATAGGTGCCGATCACGCGGTCGTTGGCATACATCAACTCTGTTTCAGAAAAACGCAACTCCGGAATTTCCCTGGCGCGTGCCGCCATGGTCGCTGCCACCCCATCGCGGCCGCGCACGATTTTTCCATGCGGCGCATCCGGGCCACTGGCCAGTATCCATTCGAAATCGTCGGTGACGCATTCGAGGATGGCATCCACATCACCGTTATTGAACCCTTTCCCCAGTTTTTTCAGCAGCGCCAGTGCCACGTCGTTACTCATGCTATCTCCCGGTAAACTTTGCTTTACGTTTTTCGATAAAAGCCGCCATGCCTTCCTTTTGATCCTGCGAGGAAAACAGCATTTGTATCGCCTTGGTTTCCAGCGCAAGTCCGGTGCCGAGTGAGGCATCCATGCCACGCAACACGCATTCCTTGATTTGCTCAACAGCCAGCGGCGACATTTCAGCGATCTGTTGCGCCATGGCGATGGCGCGTTTTTCCACCTCGGCATCCGCAACGATTTCGCTCACCAGCCCCATGTCGGAAGCCTCTTGCGCGCTGATCAAGTCGCCGGTCAGTAAATAGCGCATGGCCTTGTATTTGCCGACCGCGCGCGGCAATCGCTGCGTGCCGCCCCCGCCTGGAATGATGCCAATCTTGATTTCGGGTTGGCCAAAGCGCGCACCTTCGCCCGCGATAATAATGTCGCAGGTCATTGCCAGTTCACACCCGCCGCCAAGCGCAAAACCGTTCACCGCGGCAATCACCGGCTTCGGGCAGGCAGAAATCGTGCGCCACAGTTTGTGCGTTCCCCGCATCAGCATTTCAATGGTGCCAGCACCCGCCATTTCCTTGATGTCCGCGCCGGCCGCAAATGCCTTGTCGTTGCCGGTGAGCACGATGCAGCGAATCGCCGGATCATCCCCCATCTCGGTCAGATGTGTGGCGATCAGTTTGCGCACCTCAAGGTTGAGCGCGTTGCGGGCATCCGGGCGGTTAATGCGAATGAGGCCTACGCCGTCGGCGGGACGCTCGGCAAGCACTACGGGAGCAGCGGGGGCAGTCATGGATTCCTCGGATGACAGATGATGATTGAGAGAACTTGGGGGAAGGCGAAGAATACTCGTTTGCCGAATCGCCGCCAACCGGGTGACGCACGGGCACGAGCGGCACGGCAGGTCTACAATGCCATTTGTTTTTCAGCAGCGGAGTGTATTGAATGCGTCGAAACTGGTGTGCAATAGGACTGCCCTTGATGCTGGCATCGATGTCTGCAGCTGGCCAAAACTGGCCCACCAAGCCGGTGCGCATGGTAGTGCCTTTCTCTCCCGGCGGTACGGCGGACGTGCTGGCGCGTCTGATCGGCCGCAAAATGCAGGAGACCACCGGCCAGCCCTTTGTGCCGGAGTTGCGAGCGGGCGCAGCCAGCATGATCGGCACCGAAGCCGTGGTGCGCGCGCCGGCTGATGGCTACACCATCTTGATCACCACGGCCGCAATCTCAGTGAACGCCACACTGTATGCGTCCCGCGTGAAATTCGATGTAACCAAAGACCTTGCGCCACTGACGTGGATCTCCTCGGTGCCGATGTTGCTGCTGGTGCATCCGAGTGTGCCTGCAAAATCACTGCAGGAATTGCTCGCACTGGCCAAACGCACGCCGGCGGGACTCAATGGCGGGCACAATGGCTCGGGCACGACCAGTCACATTGCGCTGGAAATGTTAAAGCAAATGGCAGGCGTCAATGCAACCAATATCGCCTATAAGGGTGGCGGCCCGACGCTGACGGCGATCATGGCGGGCGAAGTCGATTTTACCTTCGCGACGCTTACGACATCCAAGCAGCAAATCGACGCCGGCAAATTGCGCCCTCTGGCGGTGACAGTTGCCAAACCCATCAAGGAATTTCCGCAACTACCGGCGTTGAAATCGCTCTATCCGGATTTTGAGTCGGACAACTGGTTCGGCCTCTTCGTCGCATCAAAGACGCCGCGTGATTTATTCGTGCGCATGCACGCGTCGCTGGTGGATGCGGTCAAATCACCGGAAGTGCGCAACTACATTGCCAAGGAAGGTGGCGAACCCATCGGCAGTACGGCCGAAGAATTCGACCGGCACTTTCGCAGCGAAGTGGCGCGCTACGCGAAGGTGATCAAGGCGGGCAACATCAAGCTTGATTGAACGATGGTAACTTTACATCTGTATGCAAAACGCTAAGCAGCAGCATTCGCCACACCAGCATCGTGTTTGCCGAGGGCGACGGTGGCCTGCCCGAAGGCTGGCAACCGCATGCCACCGAGCGGCACGGATTTAATCGGTGGATGCGGCAATGCGCTGGACTCAATGGCACGCGCTATTCTTCTGCCCAAGCGGCAAAAAGCGATATGATTAAGCCACTTTGTCAGATCAAGGAGGATTCGATGGCACAACTCAATATTGTAAAAGCCGGTGAAGTGAAATCGCAAAACATACGCGGATTGCCCAAGGAGGCCGGGCAGATCAAACGCATTGTTTCAACCGAAAATTTCTTTTTTAACGTAGATGAAATCGAGCCTGGCCACAGCCCGCATCACTGGCACACGCATGACCAGTACGTGCATGAGGGCGTCAAGGTCGAGTATCCCGCAGATTTTGAAGAAATCTATTTTGTGATCAGCGGGCAGGGCGTGGTGCAGTGGAAAACGGAATCCGGCGAAGTGAAGGAGCAACAGGTCGGTCCCGGCGACACCATCCACATGCCACCCGATGTCGTGGAGCACCAACTGCTCAATAACAGCACGGAAACCATCCGCATCGCCGTGGTGGGCGTGCCGCCACCGCGCAAAACGCCTGTATAGGCCAGCTCAATCTGCCTGAACGGTCCCTATGCCGCTCAGGCAGATTTTCTTTTGGCAGGTTTTCGCCGCACTGCGCGTTTGACCACTGCGCGCGGTTTGCGAGGTGCAGGCTTTGCCGGCTTGGGTTTCTTTGTTTTGGATACCTTGGCAGTTTCACCTGCCAGACGGCTGCGCGTACCGCCTTCGGACATGCAATGGCCGCCACCCTGAAAGATGTCTGCAGGCGCATGACCCGGCGGTCCGTCGCGCTGCAAAACGGCACTGGCGTAGCCCTCGCTGCGGTCTTTTGGCTGATACCCCATGCGATAGGCGTTGACGTTGTCGAACCAGGCGCGCGCGTTGTCTGAAATGCCATAGACAATCTCAAATTTGAGATTCGGTCGTTCGATGCCTAGGGTCACCAACTGCGCCATGTCACGTGGACTGATCCAGATTGCCAGCCGCCGCCGGTCGATGGGCGCGGTATTGACGTTGCCGATGCGCATGCAAAACATTTCCATGCCGTAACGGTCGGCGTACAGACTGGACAACGCTTCGTTGAAAACTTTTGATACACCATAGCGGCTGTCGGGCCTGGTGTAGACGCGATGATCGATGGTTTGCGTGACCGGGTAAAAGCCGACCGCGTGATTCGAGGTGGCCACCAGAAAGCGCTTCACGCCGTTTTGCCGAGCGGCTTCCAGCGTGTTGCGAAAGCCAATGATGTTGGCGTTGAGGATGTGTTCCCAGTCATGCTCGCCGGACTGGCCGCCAAAATGCACCACGGCATCGACGCCTTTGGTGATACGCAGCGCGTCCTTCATGTTCGAAATGTCTGCGCGCATGAAGGTTTCGCTGGATTTGAGGCTCTTGACCGACTGAATGTCCGACAGGCGCAGCTTGTATTTACCCGCGAGTTCGGCTCGCATGAAAGTGCCGATGCGTCCAGCGGCACCGGTGATGAGTATTGTTTTCATGCGTGATGCTCCGAAATTATTTCGCCAATCCCAATTCCACCAGCACCGCCTTCATGTCCGCGTAATCCTTATCGAGGTCTTTGCGAAACTGCGCGCTGGTGACGAAATCGTCCGACCAGTAATTGCGTTCCAGTTCGGATTTCCATTCAGGGCTTTGCGATGCTTTGCGCAGGGCGCTTTCCCAGTAGGCGACTTGCGGCGCAGCAAGGCCCTTCGGCCCCATGATCGAGCGCCAGCCGCCGTATACGAGGTTCACGCCCTGTTCTTTCCAGGTAGGCACGCTGGCAAACGGGCTGGACAGGCGTTTGTCTGCCGACACGGCGACCACGCGCAGTCGCCCGCTTTGCACATGCGGGGCAACGTTGCCTGCCGCCGTGGTAACCAGCTCAAGATGCCCGCCCATCAACGCGGTGATGCCCTCGGCAGCACCCTTGAAGGCCACTGCTTTAAGGTCGCGCGCGCTGCCGCCAAAGGCCTTCATCAGAAGGCCGGCAGCGACGTGATTGTGACTGCCGAGGGATGTGGCAAAGCCGAGCGGCATCGATTGCGGGTCCTTTTTGAGCCGCTCGACCAGCTCCTTGCCGGACTTGTGGGGCGACTTTGCATTGACCGCGAACACCACGTAGTCGTTAAACAGCGAGGCAATCGGCGTGAAATCGGAGTAGCTTAACTTGCTGGTGCCAACAATGTGATTGGTCAGCATGGCGGTGGTGCCCACCATCAGGTAATGGGCGTCCCCCGCGTGGCTGTTGACGTAGCTGAACATGATGTTGCCGCCGCCGCCCGGCTTGTTAACCACGGTGAGCGAGGTCGGCACCAGTTTCAAATCGTTCAACAGCTTTTCGACTGATCGGCCCGTCCTGTCGTTGCTGCCGCCCGGTGCGGAGCCGACGACAATTTCGACGTTTTTTGTCGGTACCCATTGCGCGTGCGCGGGAATGCTGCAGGCTGCCGCAACCAAGAGGGCTTGTAGGCATTTGTTTTTAAACATATTTATTAATCTGCTATTTGGCCAATCCGACATCCACCAGCACCTTGCGGGTGTCAGCGTAATCTTTTTCCAGCTCCTTTTTGAACTGCGCACCAACGGCAAAATCTTCCAGCCAATAATTTTTTTCGAGATCGGCTTTCCATCCTGTATTTTGCGATAACTGCCGCATGACGTCTTCCCAAAAAGTAATTTGCGCGGGCGCGAGATTGCGCGGTCCGAACACGCCGCCCCAACTTCCCGATACTACATCGATGCCGAGTTCTTTCCATGTCGGCACATGTGCCAGCGCGCCGCCAAAGCGCCGCGGTGTGGCTGCCGCGAGCACACGCATGCGCCCGCCCCCCAAATGCACGACAGAATTGATGGCGCCGAGTATTGCTACATCGATGTGTCCGCCGAGCAATGCGCTGATCGCTTCAGCCGAACCTTTGAATACCACTGTTTTCAGGTCGCGCGGATTGCCGCCCACTGCGCGCATCAGCATGCCCGCGCCAATATGACGGCTGTTGCCGAACGCGCTGGCAAAACCAATGGAAAGCGACTGCGGATTGGTTTTCAGACGCTCGATCAGATCCTTGCCGGTTTTCAGCGGCGACGCTGTATTCACGGCGAACACGATGTAATCATTGGTCAGCGACGCTATCGGCGTGAAGTCGGTGTAGTTCATTTTGCTCGCGCCAATGATGTGATTGCTGATCATGGTCGAGCCGCCCAGCAACAGGAAGTGGCCATCGGCGGGGTGCTGATTGGCATAAGCCATCGAGATGTTGCCGCCGCCGCCGGATTTGCTGACCACCGTCATCGAGGTGGGAATGACTTTGGTTTCCGCCAGCGCTTTTTCAATTTCGCGTGCACGCTTGTCGTTGCTGCCGCCGGGTGCGGAGCCATGAATGATTTCGACGTTTCTGGTGGGCACCCACGACTGCGCCGCCGTTTGTGCGGCGCTCGCCAACGCCATGGACAGCAAAATCGCAGCAATACTCAAGTAATTGTTTTTACGCATAATTCCTGATTCGCTTTTGGCGATTCCTCA
>CANKUB010000215.1 GCA_947486575.1 Betaproteobacteria bacterium
AAATGGCTCGCACGTTCCTCAAGGGCATCCGCGTTCAGTCTCGCGAGGAACTTAAGCAACGCATCTTGCAGGGAGTTCACGAGATGAACCTCAACCCAGTGGTTTTCCGGTGGAAGAAGTTCGATCTGGCGTTGACCTGACAATTAGTATGTATATTAATGAATCGATATACTAGTATCGTTTTGGCGCGCGCCCGTTCCTCGCTCGACGCGGCCAAGGTGCGTTTGCCATCAATGATCAGGCGGCGTTTGCCTTCCACGCGATGCGTGCGCGCCTTGATCAGATCGTGCCGATGACGTCCGCGCAGACTCAGCAGCAGTGTGCGCACCGGCCCGGTAGCCAGTGCGCGCTCCACCCAGCGCGGTTTTTTTGCCAGGATATTGGCCGCATAGGCTTCGATGAATTGTGTGACCAGACTGTCGGCCACTTTGCTGTCGATGCCCAGTGGCCCAGCAGCCACCAGGATGCTGGTGACAAAACGCACCAGTTCATAACCCGCCGGCGCAACACAGCTTTCGTCAAAATCATTAATATCGAAGTAGACCAGCCGATTGTCACCCTTGTAGCTGCCGAAATTCTGCAAATGCAGGTCGCCGCAGGTTAGCACCGAAGGAGAGGCGCGCAAGGACCGATGGAGTTCAAGCGTGCGGTAAAAAAGGGGGCTGGTGCCTCGGTAAAACGCGAAGGGGTCAGCGCGCAGTGCCGCAAGCTTTATCTCGACCCGCAGCGGATCGCGTCCGCGATTGTCGTTTAGAATGGCTTTGGTTACTGGGTGCATAAGATGCGCATAAAGTACAGTAAGGTGCGTGCCTAGGAACCTCAATCGGCATGTGCCTGCGATTGATTATGTGCAAGCTTATCACCCAGGAAGATGCATGCGTTTACTGAATGCTTCGTAACTGTCCGCACCCCTAACGAATACGCCATCTGTTACGCATGGATCACATCGTCACATTACTCGCACAGTACGGCTTGCTGCTGGTGTTTGCCAACGTATTGCTGGCGCAGGCGGGGCTGCCACTACCGGCTTTGCCGACGTTAATCGTCGCTGGCGCGCTGGTACGTGATGGGCAATTGTCACTGATGATGGTGTTGCCCGTGGCTGTTGTGGCGTCTTTGATGGGTGATCTGCCCTGGTACGCGGCTGGGCGCAAAGCAGGCTATCGTGTTTTGCGCGTGCTTTGTCGTCTGTCGATTGAGCCTGATTCCTGCGTCAAGCAAACGGAGACGATATATGAGCGCTGGGGCGCACCATCATTGCTGGTGGCGAAATTCGTACCGGGTTTTTCCACGGTAGCGCCGCCCGTAGCGGGCGCCATGCAGTTGGGGCTATCCGCTTTTCTGGTGTATAGCGCCGCAGGGGCGTTGTTGTGGGCCGGTGCGGCGGTTGCGCTTGGTATGGTGTTTCACGCGCAAGTCGACAGCGTGATTCAATGGCTGAGTGAAATGGGGGCGCTGGCATTTGCTGTAATAGCGCTAGCCGTGGGTTTTTATATGGCTGCAAAGTGGGTGGAACGGTGGATGTTCATCCGTGTTTTGCGCATGGCCCGCATCACCGCCGATGAATTGCAATCGCTTATGCAGAGCGACGCGCCAGTCATAATCCTGGATGCGCGTTCATCTACCGCACGCAGGCTTGATCCGCGGCGCATTCCCGGTGCGCTGGCCGTAAACGTAACTGATGTAGCGTATAACATTGGCGACGTAACACCCGATCACCACATCGTCGTTTATTGCAGTTGACCGACCGAAGCCAGCGCGGCGCGTGTCGCCCGACTGTTAATGGACAAGGGCCTGCGCAAAGTGAGGCCGTTGACGGGCGGACTCGATGCGTGGATTGACGCGGGTGGCGAAGTAGACCCATTTAAATAGCAGATTGAAGCGGTAACGACCATGCCTGCCCTGCGCACGCTATTGCCACAAGTACGCGCCTGCCGACTGTGTGAGCACGTATTGCCTTTCGGCCCGCGCCCGGTGGTGCAAATCAGCCGCTCAGCGACGATACTCATTGCTGGACAAGCGCCGGGTCGACGTGTTCATAATACCGGCATTCCGTTCGATGACCCCAGCGGTGACCGGCTGCGTGAGTGGATGGGCATTGATCGCGACACGTTCTACAACGACAAAAAAATTGCGCTGCTGCCGATGGGGTTTTGTTACCCCGGCACCGGCGATAATGGTGATTTGCCGCCGCGACCGGAGTGCGCACCGGCGTGGCGCGAGGCGCTGCTGGCGAATTTGCCCAAGTTGCAACTGACGATTGTGCTCGGGCAATACGCTCAGGCGTACCATCTCAAAAGCGGCAAGCTATCGGTCACCGAGGCGGTGCGCGCGTGGAAATCTTGCTGGCCTGATCAATTGCCGCTGCCACATCCCAGCCCGCGCAATCAAATGTGGGTGAAGAAAAATCCATGGTTAGAGAAAGAAGTGCTGCCTGCCTTACGCAAGCGAGTGAGAGAAATTCTGTAGCCAGCCCCTAGTGGCTTGCTGCCGTCTTCGCCTGAATAGCGATTAAAATCAAGCCTTTCCTGATGGCGCGCATCGTGTGCCGTCGTAAACCCGTTGCCGCCCAAGATGTCTGAATGAACTACTTTATCCAACTACGCGGCCTCATGATCGAGGTCATGCTGCCGCTGGGGCTGCTGGTTGCTGCGGGCGCATTCTGGCCGCGTATTTTTGCCGATGCGCAGCCAGACGTGCTGCGCACGCAACTCAATCGTGTGGTGATGTATGTGTTCTACCCCTGCGTGCTTTTCGCGGTGGCATCCACCACGCCGATCACCACGGCACTGCTGTCCGTACCGCTGCTGGTGGGCATTGGCACGTTGTGTTCAGGCGCGCTGCTCTACGCGTTGCTGTATCGCTCGCCGCTGGGCCGGAATTTGTCCGACCCCACGCGGGCGGTGCTGGTGATCGGCGGCATGTGGGGCAATACCTTCAACATTGGCGCGCCCGCACTGATATTCTTTTTTGGCCGTGATGCCACGCGCTACGCCATTTACAACGATGTACTGATGACCATGCCGCTGGTGTGGAGCCTTGGCGTATGGATTGCCACGCGCCTCGGTTCGCACGAGAGCAATGTGTCGTATCCATCGGTGTGGCGCATCCTGTTTACCATGCCGCCGATCTGGGCGTTTGTGCTCGGTTTCGCTTCGCAGCAGTTGGGCCTCACCTATGCGCCGCTCGTATCCGCCGCGCAGTTTGTAGGGCAGGCGACTATACCGGTGGTGATGTTCGTGCTGGGCCTGACGATACCGTGGCGTAACCTAACGCCGCGCGTGGAAATACTGGCCACTGCGCTCGTGAAGCTGCTGGTGATGCCGGTACTCGTATGGTTGATTGCAGGCACCTTGTTTCCGCCGCAGTTTTCAAGGATGGGCGAAGCGCAGTACGCCGCCGTGGTCGAGGCCGCCACGCCCGCCATGATGACTACGCTGCTGCTCGCTGACCGCTTTAAACTGGATACCGCAACAGCAGGGTTGATCGTCGGGTGGACAACGCTGTTGTTCTGGCTGAGTCTGCCGGTGATTATGGCGTTGGGGATGATCCGTTAATCCTGTATTTTGAACACGAGATATTCAAATCACAAGGATGCTGTCACGGCAATTGCCCTGACAGCACGGCATTTTTTGCTTTGATAAAGATTAAAAGAATCGAAAAAATGCCAATAAAACAATAAGATACATAAATGCGCCTGACTAATCTGCTGTTGCCTGTTGGGATGCTGGTTGCCGCCTTGATGGTCACGTTAAGCGGCGGCTGCGCGCAAATTCAGGATTTGATTTTGCCGACACCTGGCGTGCCCGGCGAATGGAATGCGCTGATGCAGGAGGTGCGTGCATTTGAGCGACGCATTGGCTTCAAGGAAACTGCGAATTTCAAAACGGTGTACGCGGAACAGGGCAGCTATTCCATCTGCGGTTACGCGCCGCGATTTCAGTTGCCGTATTCATACGAAGATCCGGCGATACGCTGGAGCGACGCGCAGAACGAGCAAGACTGTCGTGCCGCCGCGAATAATGACGACGTATATTTTACTCATGTCGAGGCTGTCGGTGAAATCGGCACCGCCGTTACTTCAACTATGCTCGAAGGCAAGCTGGATCGATTTTTGTATCTGGTGATCCACGAAGATTGCCACGATCAGTTTGACTTGCCCTATGGCGTCGAAGAAGCGCTGTGCAATCTGCTGGGCTACAAGGGCATGAGCGCGTTTACCGCGCAAAAGTATGGCGTCAAGGCGCGCGAAGATCGTGCTATTCGTCGCTATGCCGAAAAGCAATCCGAGCTGACACGCGCGGTGGTGGTTTACTACCAGCAAGTGGAGCAACTCTACGCAAGGCACACGCGCAACGAAATCGCTGCCGAGGCGGTGTTGCTGCAACGCGCGCGCATCTTTGGCAGCGCTGAACGCACCTTCGGCTGGCGACGCAACGCCATGAACAACGTGGGTCTTGCCAATGAAATGACCTACAGCCGTCACTACCCGTTGCTGGAGCGGGTGTATGAGGCGCTGGAGGGTGATCTCGCCAAAACTGTGGCGTTTTTCAAGCGGGTGGATACGTTAAAACCCACCGCAGCGGCGGTGATGAAACAGCATCGCATCAGCGATGGAAAAAGCGCGCAATTCGTGCGCGCCTATGAGGCTGCCGTTGTGCAAACCATTGAGACGGCGCTCAAGGCGCACCAGCGACGGTAGTCCGCCCACGTGCTTTGGCACGCTTGGCGCAATGGTCAGTTCAGGCAGAGCCGCAGATGTCCATTGTCAGCGGCAACACCTCAGGCTACCGGCAGTGTGCGGCCTGTATCCGATGCCTGCTGGATGGTATCGATGAAATGATGCAGGCCCACAGCGGTGTCGAACGTCGGCAGGCGGCTCGGACTTTTCCCGCTGCGAATGGCCTCGGCGAACAGCGCGTACGTTTGCCCCACGTTGTACGGATCGCCGCGCGGGAATTCCGGCGGCACATGCGCAAAGCGCTCGGGTATCGCAAGGTCACTCAACGTCTGGCTGCGCTGAGCGCCCTGCACCCGTAGCATTTCACCGCGCTGCGATGAGACACTGCCGGTGGCCATCAGCGTGCCTTCGCGCCCGAAGATTTCCATGCGAAAGCCGCCGCCTGCCCAAGGCACCGCACCTACATGCACGGATGCCACCGCGCCGCGCGCGAGTTGGCCGCTCACCATGATGTTATCCGGCGAAGTAACATCGACCAATTTTTTGGTATCGGTTTCATACCATTGCCTGGATTGCGTGGTAACCATGCAAGCCACGCGCGAAAAGTTGCCCACCACAAAACGCAGCGCATCGATCACGTGCCCGTTGGCGATGGTCAGCGTGTTCGCGCCGAGGCTGACATCGCGCTGCCAGGTGCGGCTGGAGGGTTTCTCCACCGTGCCGTCGCGCATGCAGGTCACATGGCAGGCCAGCACTTCGCCCACGTAACCGCCCTCGATCAGTTCCTTCATGTAGAGCAGCGCGGGGCTGACGCGCGATTGCAGGCCGCAGGCCGTTTGCACGCCCTTGGCCCGCGCCAGCGCGGTTAGTTCTTCGGCTTCAGCCGTGGTGCGACCGAGTGGCCACTCGGTGTAAACGTGTTTGCCGGCTTCGATAGCGGCCTTGGTTGGCTCGTAGTGCGAGGGTACGCGTACTACCACTGCCACCGCGTCGATCTCTGTGGAGGCCAGCATGGTGCGGTAGTCGGTGAATGCGAGCTTCGCGCCGAAGGCCACGCGCGCGGCTTCTGCGCTCTCGGTGCTGCGTGTGCACACGGCAGTCAGCTCGACATCCGGGCTTGCCAGCAGCGCGGGAAAGTGCGATTGCGAGGCCCACGTTGATTTAACGTTGGCGCCGATAAAGCCCAAGCGAATTTTGTTTGCCATTTGACGCGCTCCCTAAAGTGATTGTGCCGCGCATTATTGCACTGATCACCCGTGATGGCCTGTTCATGCAGGCAACATTCATGCAGGCAACAACTTGACTCTGATGCCGCGCGGTAGCAATCTGCCTTCTGTGCGGTGGTCTGGCAATCCGTTCGGTTTAATCTCGTGCCGCACGTAGCACCAACACAACCGATTTATGGGTCTTCGCGTACGAGTGTGGGTGAATTTGAGGCATTTTAGAGCACTGGCAACATGCACGTGAGTATTTTCAGTCGCAGATATTCCTCATCGCGCAGCCCGTATGCACGACGTTGAATGACGCGAATTTTGTTGTTCAATCCCT
>CANKUB010000216.1 GCA_947486575.1 Betaproteobacteria bacterium
AACGGCATGATGCTCGATTTCGGCATTGAAAAATTGTATCGTGATGCGTCGATGTATCTGCACATGGATGGCACCGTGGATGTCACCAAGTTCAAGATCGTGAAGAATTTGTTCCCGGATACGGCGGGCAAATACGCAGGGAATGATTGATGCGTAACTGTAGTGGAGTTGCCGTGGCACTGACGAGCTGCGGCATTGCGTTGTGCGGCGTGGCTGCGACGGCTGCAGCACAGCCCACTTCGACAGGCTCAGGACAGGCATTCCCCACAAAGCCGATACAGTTTTTGGTGAGTTTTCCGCCAGGCAGTGGCACCGATCTGGCGGCGCGTCTGGTCGGCGATAAATTACGCGAGCGATCCGGGCAATCGGTGGTAATTGTCAATCGGTCGGGCGCGGGCGCTGTGTTGGGTGCGGCTTATGTAGCGAAGGCGAACCCGGATGGTTACAGCATCGCCATCGCGGCCAGCACGGAACTCGCAGTGGCGCCGAATACGCGGTTGAATCTCGGGTACGATACCCGCAAGGATTTTTCGATACGCACGCTGCTGGCGGAAATCCCGCAGTGCATCGTGGCGGGCGCGGGGTTCAGCGGGCGCACGGTGGCGGATGTGATCGCGCTGGCTAAAAAGCAGCCCCCGAAGCTGAGCTTTGCCTCTTACGGCGCGGGCACGCTCGCCCACTTGGGTATTGCATTGCTCACCAACAGCGCAGGCGTGGATGTATTACATGTGCCGTACAAAGGCGGCCCGTCGGCGCACCCGGACGTGGTCAATGGCCGCGTGCAGGTGCTGTGGGATTCGGTTGCTGGCACGCGTCCGCTGGTTAATTCCGGCAAGCTCCGCATGCTGGCGGTGACAGGCGCTGCGCGTTTAACCGATATACCTGACGTGCCGACTGTGGCGGAATCGGGATTCAAAGGGTATGACGTATCAGGCTGGGTAGCGGCTGCTGTGCCCACCGGCACGCCCAAACCCATTGCTGATTATCTGACGGCGGAACTCAGTCAAATCGTCAAACTACCCGATGTTCGCGGCAGACTTGCAACCGCCGGCCTGGTGTCTATCGGTTCCAGCGCTACAGAAGCAACAGCACGCGTGAACGCGTATCTCGATAAATTTGCGCTGGCGGTGAAGATTTCCGGGTATCAGCCAGATTGAGCGCGCATAAATTGCATATTGGCAGGAGCTGTTTCCGTTGCGTGCAGGTGCGGATTGATGCAGGGTAAAGTAGATCCGCTCTATATCGGCGTTGACTTTGGCACGACGAATACCGTCGTATCGTTGTGCGATCTCGCGGGCAGCACTCGTACGCTGATATATCCATCAGCGCTTGGACCGCTTTCGACCTTTCGCTCGATACTCTGCTACGTGAGTGAGGATGGCGAAAATTTCAGCACAACAACGCGCGTATTTTGCGGCCCGGCGGCAATCGAAGCTTTCTTGCAGCAGGGTGAAGACGCACGACTGATTCAATCGGTCAAGACGTTCCTTTCCAGCAAGTCGTTTTCGAAATCCACGATTCTCGGTCGCGAATATACGCTGGAGCAAATTGTTGCGGATTTTCTGCGCGGCCTGGTGAAAGCGGCGCAGTGGCCTGACGGCATTACGGATTTCTCTGGCGCAGTGACGGTGGGGCGCCCGGTGAAGTTTGCGGGTGGCGGCGATGATGCGCTGGCGCAAGCGCGGTTGCGCAGCGCGTTTGCTGCAGCGGGATTCGCCAACATCAATCTGGCGCTGGAACCTGAGGCGGCAGCGTATTTTTTCGCGAAGCGTCTGCGGGAACCGGCGACGGTGTTGGTGGCGGATTTTGGCGGTGGTACCAGTGATTTTTCCATCGTGAAATTCGATCCGCGCAAGGGCCAATCGTCGATGCAGTCGCTGGCGCACGCCGGTGTGGGCATTGCCGGTGACACACTGGACTATCGCATTATTGATAAAGTGATTGCGCCTGAGTTCGGCAAAGGCAGCCGCTTTCGCCCCGAAGACAAATGGCTTGAAGTGCCGAAGTGGATATATTTCGAATTTGAGCACTGGCACCAGCTTTCGTTTCTGAAACGCCCGGCGGTGCTGCGGGAGCTGCAAGGCATTGAGCGCACCAGTGATGCACCTGAAAAAATTGCGCGACTGCGTATTTTTCTGGAACGAGAACTGGGCTTTCATCTGTATCAGGCGGTGAATCAATGCAAGACGGCGTTGTCTACTGCGGAGCATGCCGAACTGGTATTTGAATTTCCGCCGATCACGCTGCGCTGTACGGTATCGCGCGCGGATTTCGACGCATGGATAGAGCAGGACGTTGTTGCCATAGAGGCGGCGTGCAGCGATGCACTCGCGCAGGCGCAGATGACCGAGCGGGATATTTCGGTGGTGTTCATGACCGGCGGCACCTCGTTTGTGCCCTTGATACGTAGACGCTTTGAATCTCGATTTGGCATTGAGAAGATCATGGTTGGCGACGAGTTTGTGTCGGTGGGCAGCGGGCTGGCTTTGCTGGCACAGGAGCGCAGTAAGAATAAAAATGAATAAAAACAATTAGTTACAAAGATATATATACTACTCCGTCATTCCCGCGTAGGCGGGAATGACGGGAAGGGGAAATGGGCGTGATTCGGAAAATTTGTTGCCGCGCAGTTAGTCGCCCGCCGTTCCATCGCTGCAATAGAAGACACTCACGGAGGACATGATGCGCAAACCTATCCAACTCGCAGCATTTGTCACGCTGATCGGCGCAGCGAACGTGTTTGCGCAGACCGGCGGCTATCCCAATAAACCCATACGCTGGGTCATTCCCTTTGCGCCGGGCGGCGGTACCGACATGGTTGCGCGCCCGATCGCTGCCAAGCTGACTGACAGGCTGGGGCAACAGATTCTCTATGACAATCGCGGTGGCGGCGGCGGCGTTATTGCGGGTGAGATTGTCGCCAATGCGAATCCGGACGGCTACACGTTATTGGTTGCCGCTGTCGCCGTGATGACCGTCAATGTGAGCTTGATGAAGCTGCCGTTTGATCCGATAAAGGATTTTGCGCCAATCACCAAATTTGCCAACGTACCCAATATGCTGGCTTCGCGTGCAGCATTTTCGGCGGTGAAAGTGCAGGATGTTATCGGCTACGCCAAAGCCAATCCTGGCAAACTGCGCTGGGCGTTGTCGGGCACAGGGTCAGCGGGCACGCTGTCGATGGAGTTGCTCAGGCTCAATACAAAAATTGATATTGTGCCTATACCCTATAAAGGCGCGGGGCCTGCGATGATCGGCATGCTAAGCGGCGAGGCCGACGTGATGTTTGCCAATCCGGCGGTGTTCATGCCGCATATCGTTGGTGGTCGGCTGCGTGCGCTCGGCACCGCCAGCATGCAGCGCATGGCAGCGTTACCCGATATGCCGACGTTTCACGAATCGGGATTCCCCAATTTTGAATCGCAGTCGTGGTATGGCTTGGCCGCGCCCGCCCGCACGCCGCCAGCGGTGATCGCGCTGCTACACCGGGAAACCGCAGCGATGCTCAAGCAACCCGACGTGCTCGCGCGCATCGCGGCAGAAGGCGGCATCGCGGTGGGTAATACGCCGCAGCAATTCGCTCAGGAAATACGCAGCGAGATTGCCAAGTGGGCAAAAGTGATCAAGGACGCCAATATTAAAATGTAGGTGGTTTGGTCAACACGGCTGATGTGTCGGCCCATACCTGCGTCGGCGTCAATTGCCGCATGCAGTTGAAATGCCCCAGCGGACATTCGCGTTTGAAGCACGGACTGCATGCAATACCAATTTTGATAATTTTTGCGTTGGCTGACAGTGGTGGCGTGAACGCCGGGCTGCTGCTGCCGTAAAGCGCGAGTGTCGGCCGATCCAGAGCCGCCGCCACGTGCATCAGCCCGGAATCATTGGTGACCACCAGCGCTGCGATGCCGATTAGATCGATCGCGTCTTCGAGCGAGGTTTTGCCGCAGAGGTTGATACAGGTGTTGTTGCTGGCGCGCACGATGCTCTCGCCGATGCCTGCATCTTTGGATGAGCCGATGAGCCACACGGCGTAGCCGTTTTCGGATGCCTGTTTCGCCAATGCGCCAAAGTGTTCGGCAGGCCAGCGTTTGGCCGGGCCGTACTCCGCGCCGGGGCAAAAGACGGCTATGGGCTTATTTTCTGTAAGCATTTGTTTTTTAATGATTATTTTTGCATTGCCTGCACTGGATAAAAGATGGGGCGCGGGCAATTGCTTAGGCAATTTCGCATTTTTATCCAGCGCCAGTGTGGCGAAGCGTTCGACCATTTTGGGTAATGCGTGCTCGTCAAGATGGCGTAAATCGTTCAACAAACCGTAACGCATTTCACCGCGAAATCCGGTGCGTTGTGGGATTTTCGCCAGTAGTGGTATCAATGCCGATTTCAGCGAATTCGGCAGCACGATAGCCTGATCGTAATGCTCCGCTTGTAACTCATGCGCGAGACGGCGGCGCTCGTTGAATTTCAGTTCACCGTGACCGAAACGCGCGACGATGCCGCGATGCACTTCAGGCATGCGGCTCAACAGTGGCAGGGTGAAGGGTGGAGCGAGTACGTCCAGCGTGAGATTGGCGTGACGCTCATGCAGCAACCGGAACATCGGCTGCGCCATCACAGTGTCGCCGACCCAGTTGGGGGCGACGACGAGGATTTTCATGAGCCT
This sequence comes from Betaproteobacteria bacterium, assembly GCA_947486575.1. GTDB lineage: Bacteria > Pseudomonadota > Gammaproteobacteria > Burkholderiales > SG8-41 > UBA5216. The sequence continues at coordinate 4,667 of CANKUB010000216.1, forward strand.
GCGGCTAGTGACCAGCGCCGTGACCGACTCCGGCTGGCCCTTTGAGTGTGAATTTGGTGCCGCAATACGGGCATAAGGCGTCACCAGTTTTCGCCACATCGAGGAACACGCGCGGATGTGCGTTCCACAACAGCATCGCGGGTGTTGGGCAATGCAGCGGCAAATCAGCCGCTGTGACTTCTATGTGGCGCGACTTGTTGTCGGCTTGTTCAGTCATGGCGATTTCTACGCGGCTACCGGCGTGAGCCAGTCGTTGTGTTTGTCCGACTTGCCGTTCACCAGGTCAAAAAATGCTTTTTGCAGTTTGGCGGTAATCGGTCCGCGTTGTCCGCTGCCGATGGTGCGGCCGTCGAGTTCGCGTATCGGCGTGACTTCGGCGGCCGTGCCAGTGAAAAACGCTTCGTCGGCGATATACAGGTCGTCACGCGTGATGCGTTTGGTGCCCACGGTATAACCCATGTCGTGCGCCAGCGTGATGATGGCGTCGCGGGTGATGCCGATGAGTGCACTGTTTAACTCCGGCTCATAAATTTTGCCGTCTTTCACCATGAACAGATTTTCGCCGGAGCCTTCTGCGACAAAACCATCGACATCCAGTAGCAGGCCTTCGTCGTAGCCGTGTTCCGTGGCTTCAAGATTGGCGAGAATGGAATTGGCGTAGGTGCCGGAATATTTGGCGCGCGTCATTGATACATTGACGTGATGGCGGGCGTAAGACGATGTTTTGACGCGGATGCCCTTTTCAATGGCGTCATTGCCGAGATACGCGCCCCACGGCCAAGCCGCGATGGAGACATGCACGGTGTTGCCTTTTGGGGACACGCCCATTTTCTCAGAGCCGTAAAACGCAATAGGGCGCAGATAGCACGATTCGAGTTTATTCGCGCGCACCACTTCTTTTTGCGCCTCCATCAACACGTCGAGGCTGTAAGGGATTTTCATCATGTAGATGTGCGCGGAGTTGAGCAGCCGTTGCGTGTGCTCGCGCAGACGGAAAATCGCCGTGCCCTTAACGGTATTGTAGGCGCGCACGCCCTCGAATACGGCCAGGCCGTAGTGCAACGAATGCGTCAGCACGTGGGTGGTTGCTTCGCGCCAGGGTACGAGTTTTCCATCGTGCCAGATAAATCCGTCACGGTCTGCCATCGACATGTGATGCTCCATCAGAGTTCGTTCAAAAACAATATTTTAGCGCATTTGCCGTCTGCGCTGTGGCCAAAGTTCATGGCGAAAGCAGGGGCTGTGTAATAGAATGTAAAAACGCCAGCAGGCAGTATCAAAAAATACAATTCAGGAATGCGGTGATTCAAACATTACGCCAGCGTTTGGCTGACCTCGGCAGCCGTGTCATTTCAGAGGCGGATAGCGAGCAGGATCGTCTGCGCAAATCGCTGCTGATTTTCGCCAGTGCGATGATGGGCGTAG